>JAJAYT010000174.1 GCA_026786085.1 Microcoleus sp. CAN_BIN18
TCTTGGGGCGCAACTGCCGATTTTTGCAAGGCCCCGATACGGATCGAACTACCGTAGCTAAGATCCGCGAAGCCTTGCGCGAAGGTCGAGCATTGCAGGTGACAATCAAAAATTACCGCAAAGACGGTACTCCTTTTTGGAACAAATTATCGCTATCTCTCCTGCGAGACGACAGCGGTAATTTGACTCACTTCGTCGGAACTCAGTTCGACTTATCCGAACGCATAGAAGTGCAGGAAGCTTTGCAGCAAGCTAACGACCAACTGCAAACGATTTTGGAAGCTGTTCCGGGCATAGTATCTTGGATTAGCTCGGATTTGCGCTATTTGGGTGTTAACCGCCACTTAGCTAAACTGCACGGTTTGTCGCCGTCGGCTTTTGTCGGTCAAGATATCGGTTTTCTGGGCGCTAGCTCGGATTTTCACTCTTTTGTGGTGGAGTTTTTTGCCGGCGACGCTACGGAAACGGTTAAAGAACTCAGCGCTAAGGTGAAAACGGAGGGGGGACAGTCGGCGGGACATTATTTGATTGTGGCTCAAAAGTACGATCGGGGCAATGCAGCTTGTCTGGTAGGGATTGATATTACCGAGCGCAAGCTGGCAGAAGAAGCTCTGGTGCTGACTCGCAAGGCGGTGGAAAGTTCGAGCGACGCGATCGGGATCAGCGATGTTTCGGGCACTCACATCTATCAAAATCCAGCGTTTTCTCAGCTATTTGAATGGGATACCGCAGAGGAATTTAAACTCGCTGGAGGTATACCGGCAGTTTTTGCAGACTCTGCTGTCGCCGCGGAGGTACTCAACACGATCGCCCAAGGTTATTCTTGGTCTGGTGAAGTTACCAACCGTACTAAAAGCGGCAAAATTTTGCAAGTGCTGCTGCGGGCCGATGCGATTAAAGACCCCACAGGGAAAATTGTCGGTCTGATTTACATGAATACCGACATTACCGATCGCAAGCGCACGGAACAAGAACTGCGACAAAGCGAGAAGCGTTTTCGATCGCTAATTGAAAATGCCAGAGACATTATTATAATTCTCGACGAAAAAGGCTTTTGCCGCTATGTCTCTCCTTCCCAAGAGCGGATTTTAGGCTACCCGACGGCGGAAGTGCTCGGCCGCTCTGTATTTGACTTGATTCACCCCGATGAATTGCCGATGGTGGCTCAAGTGTTCAAAGGTGTGATCCAAATGCCGAGAGTTGGCTTGGGATTAGCGGAATACCGAGTGCGACACAAGGACGGTTTCTGGTGCGTGTTGGAAGCGGTGGCGACGAATTTGCTCGACGAACCTTCGGTGCGGGGAATTGTGGTCAACTGTCACGACGTGACTGAGCGCAAGGTGGCTGAAGACCAATTGTTGCACGATGCTTTTCACGACGCGCTGACGGAGTTGCCGAACCGCGCTTTGTTGACTGACAGGTTGGGGCAAGCTTTTGCCCGCGCGAAACGGTATCCGAATTATCAGTTTGCGGTGCTGTTTCTGGATTTGGACAGGTTTAAGGTGATTAATGACAGCCAGGGACACCGCACGGGCGATCGACTGTTGGTGGCCGTGGCTCGCCGTCTTTTGACTTGTTTGCGCCCCGGAGATACGGCGGCTCGTCTAGGCGGAGATGAGTTTGTGATTTTGCTGGAGGAAATTCAAGGCGTTGATGAAGCCATCGCCCAAGCCAAGCAAATACTTAGGGCGATCGAACGACCGCTGAATTTGGAAGGTAATAAAGTTTTAATTACTGCTAGCATCGGCATTGCTTTGAGTACCGACAAATATCAGTGGCCTGGAGATATTTTGCGCGATGCTGATATTGCCATGTACCGCGCCAAAGCTCTCGGAAAAGCTCGCTATGAAGTGTTTACGAGTGCGATGCACACTCGGGCTGTGGCTTTGATGCACTTGGAACACGATTTGCGGCAGTCAGTTGAAGAACTGAATTGGCAATATTCGATAGTGGATTTGGAAGGTGTGGCGGCGGGGGAAAACTCACCGATCAGCGAAATCGACTGGAAGTTGGAGCGTCCGAAATCGCAATTTGCTCCTCCTAGATTGAAATGTCCTTTTACTGTTTATTATCAGCCGATCGTTTGTTTGAAAACTGGCTCAGTTATCGGATTTGAGGCGCTGGTGCGCTGGCTGCACCCGGAACGCGGTTTAGTTTCTCCGATGGAATTTATTGCGATGGCGGAGGAAACTGGGTTAATTATGCCTTTGGGTTTGTGGGTTTTGAACGAAAGCTGCCGCCAAATTATTCAGTGGCAGAGTTAGAATTTGCCAGTGGGAAATTCGCGGCTAACAGTAGCAGTAAATCTTTCCGGGAGGCAGTTTTCGGAGCCGGAGTCGATCGAGCAAATTAAGCAAGTTTTGCTGGAAACGGGTGTTGATGCTCGCTGTTTGAAGTTGGAGATTACTGAGACTGTGGTGATGAAAGATGGGGAAGCGGCCGCAGCGATGCTTTCGCAGTTGAGAGAGTTGGGAATTGGGCTGTGTATTGATGATTTCGGTACTGGTTATTCGTCTCTGAGTTATTTGCACAGGTTCCCGATTAATATTTTGAAGGTCGATCGCTCTTTTGTCAGCCGCGTTGGGGCAGCGGGCGAAAATTTGGAAATCGTGCGGGCGATCGTCATGCTGGCGCGCAGTTTGGGGATGGAGGTAGTCGCAGAAGGTGTCGAAACCGCCGTGCAATTGGCTCAAATGCGGGCGATCGGCTGCGAGTACGGTCAGGGGTACTTTTTCTCTAGACCCCTCGACAGTGAAGCAGCTACAGCCTTGTTGAGGCGATCGCCCAAATGGTAATCCGATCTACAATAGTAACTATATAAAAGTAAACTCATACCAAAACCTATGTCTCAATCGATCGCCCCAGTTTTAGAAGAAAAGCAAACAGATACTTTGCCTACCTTAACTTTTGAAGAATACCGATTTTATCAAAGTGATTCAGATGTACAATATGAACTGTACAAAGGCAAATTAATCCCGATGCCAACAGCAACAGTTTTACACATCAAAATTTGCGAATATTTAGTTTACAAATTGCAGCATTACCTAGCCGCTCACAATCTCGACTTAGTAGTAAAAACTGGTTTGGGAGTAAGAACAGATGAAGATAAATCGCGCATCCCCGATGTAGTCGTCTGCACTCAAAGTCTTTTAGAACAAGCTGCTAATCGACCCGGTGCAGGCATCCTCGATTTTGATGAAAAGCCACTGTTAGTGGTAGAAGTAGTCAGCGAAAATCGGCGGGCAGATTACGTGATCAAACGGGGAGAGTATGAATTAGCAAATGTACCGGAATATTGCATTGTTGACCCTAAAAATGGCAAGCAAAAAATCCGGCTTTTTGCATTGATTGAAGGTGAAGATGGTTACACATATACAGATTACTTGCCGGGTGAGGAAATGGTATCTGTAGTATTTCCCGATCTGATTTTATCAGTGGATGAAATACTAAATCCGCCATTGGTAGAGGAGTTAATTAAGGCAGAACAAGCTCAATTGCAGGAACTTGGACAGCAAGCTGCAACGGAACGCCAACGCGCTGATGATGAGAGTCAACGGGCTGATGATGAGCGTCAACGGGCTGATGATGAGAGTCAACGGGCTGATGATGAGAGTCAACGGGCTGAAAGATTGGCGGCGAGGTTGCGGGAGTTGGGGGTAGATCCTGATTCTATGTAGGATATTGGATGAAGTACGCGCTGCTAAGCTATGCCGTACTTTTTCATTCCTAAGAGCTTGAGTGTTAAAATTAAAATTGAGTAGAATAGCAAACTATCGAGATAGGTAAAAATATATGTCTCAATCTGTTGTGCCAGCAATCGAAGAAAAACAGCTCGATACTTCGCCCACATTAACTTTTGAAGAATACAAAGTTTATCAAAGCAAGGACGATGTAAAATATGAACTGTACAAAGGCAAATTAATACCAATGGCAAGGGCTAGCGCATTACATACAAGCATCTGCGAATATTGGGTTTACAAATTGCAGCGTTATCTAGCTGAACACAATCTCGATGTAGTAGTAAAAACTTCTGTAGGAGTCAGAACAGAAGATGCAACATCCCGAATTCCCGATGTAGTTGTCTGCACAGAAAGTTTGTGGCAACAAGCTCTAGCCAGACCAGGTTCCGGCATCCTTGACTTTGATGAAACGCCGTTATTAGTAATAGAAGTGGTGAGCAATGATCGGCGGGCAGATTATGTACTTAAACGCGGAGAGTACGAATTAGCTAACGTGCCGGAATATGTAATTGTTGACCCGACAGAAAATAGACAGCGGGTGCGAGTTGCGGCATTTCCAGAAGGTGAAGAAAGTTATGCACAGATAGATTATTTGCCGGGAGATGACATGGTATCTGTAGTATTTCCCAATCTGAGATTATCAGTCAATGAAATATTGTGTCCGCCATTGGTGGAAGGGTTGATTAAGGAAGAACAAGCGCGATTGCAGGAA
>JAJAYT010000175.1 GCA_026786085.1 Microcoleus sp. CAN_BIN18
ATAGTCACTGCAATATTCTGGGTGAGAGTAGTAGTGTTGGCAGCAAAAGTCAGCGATGTAGTTGACAGAGTGTAATCAGAACCTTGAGTAGCTGTGCTGCTGGGATCGATGACAATTGGTACAACTACATCGCCGTAAGAACTGCTGTTGGTGATAGTAACGGGGATATCAATTACCGTGTCGGTAGCGCCTTCATTGACATTGTAAATACCACCTACTTTTGGCTGAACAAAAGACACCGTACTGGGTGTATTGAGTAGCACCGATACATCACTTGAACCATCGTTCGTTAGTGCTAAATCCGGGATAGTATCAGCGTTAAAATTGCCCGCCACAATAGAATATGGACTTGTCCCCGCAGCAAAGTTAATCGCAGTGCTAAAACTGCCAGCCCCATTTCCGATTAAAATAGCAGCGCCGCTGTTGCTTCGTACTGCTAGGTCAAGCTTGCCGTCGCCGTTAAAGTCATTTGCAGTAATGCCTTGGAGCCCCGTACCCACATTAAAATTAGTGGGCCCGCTGAAGCCGCCAGTGCCATTTCCTAGCAGAATTGAAACATTGTTAGAGCCGTTGTTAACTACGGCTAAATCTGGTCGGTTGTCTCCGTTAAAGTCCCCTAGGGCGATCGAATTTGGATTTGTTCCAGCCCCAACATTAGTGGGTGCACTAAATCCGCCAGTGCCATTTCCTAACAAAATTGAGACATTGCTAGAAAGACTGTTCGCTACGGCTAAATCGGGGAAACTATCGGCGTTAAAGTTGCCGACAACAACACCAGCAGGAATCGAACCGACAGTGAAATTAGTTGCAGCGCCAAAAGTGCCAGTACCACTTCCCAACAAAATTGAGACGCTACCAGTACCAACTGGATTTGCATTCACCACTGCTAAATCGGGGAAACTATCGGCGTTAAAGTTGCCTGTTGCGATTGAAATAGGTGTATTTCCGACAGCATAGTTGGTTGCTGCACCAAAGCCGCCTGTACCGTTTCCTAGTAGAATTGAGACGTTGCCGATTACTACTGCTAAGTCGAGGAAACTATCGTTATTAAAGTTGCCTGTTGTGACGGAAATGGGACTTGAACCAACGGCGAAGTTGGTAGCTGTACCAAAAACACCAGTTGCATTCCCCAACAGAATTGAAATGTTGTTGTCACTTAGGTTTGTTACTACCAAGTCTGGGAAAGTATCGGCATTGAAAAGCCCTGTAGCAATACCTCTGGGATTTGTCCCCACAGGCAAGTTAGTTGCTGTACTAAAACTACTCAAAACGTACTCGTAACCCGCTAACACTTCGGGTGCAAATACCAGCGGTGTGTTAATTTCCCCGGTTGTTGCTTCGAGTTTCCAATCGCCACCTTTTGCCGCGCTTCCGGTGAGGTTTTTGGAAGCGGCAACATTGGTATTTGTGAGTTGGGCGATGCGCTGGATAAATGCGATCGCACTTAATGCCACATTACAACCATAAATCAGAATGTCCGCGCCGTGTGTGAAAGCACTCCGCCACTGCCGCAATTTCTGGGAATAAGCCTCTAGATTGTCTAAACTCAAGCCACCGCTACCCAGTTGCAAGCGGCCGGGAGCACCGTGAGAAATGATGTGAATGCTGTCAATATTCGTGCGATCGGCTAAGATTTGAGTAATTTGGTCGATCGCATCCTGATGCCCATCTAACACTACAACTTCCGTACCGGGTGTTACCCCAGCCACTAAACCTTGATAATTTGGTACTCTTGTGTCGATAAAGGCGATCGACTTTACTGAAACTGGAATATTTAAATTGGGCATAATACACCTATTTGGGGCTTTAAAAAAAAGACAAAGAGTCTCCTATTTCGTTAATTACATACGAAACTATTTATCAATTTAGATTTACAAAGACGCAGCAGCCTTGCGTGACAACTTGAAGCTGGAACATCTGTTGTAGCAACAATAACAGTTATTTTAGAGAATATATATAAAGTTTTCTGCAAAAATACCCTGTTAATTAAAGTTTTGGTAAAGTTGCGGAAAATACTTAAGTATTATTACTTTGATGAATGCGAGATTGATTACTTACCACAAATATTTTTGAAACGTAAGTGCAATTGTACTGAAATTTAAAATCATCACTTTTGATACATAATTTTGGGTAAGTAAGCGATTAGTTGTGCATAAAATACGGCCTTCTCACGCACCCTACGAACCAATATGATTACCCCAAACCCGCATCTATCTCAGCCAAAATCCCCTCAGCATCCCCGCACAAAGCATCGTGACAGCAACCATTACTCGCCAACAATCCCCCCCACTGACTGACATCTCCCCGGTTATATTGCAAAGCAGAACCATCAAAACGAGTAAATCGGCCGCCCGCCTCCGTCAAAATCAATTCCGGCGCAGCCAAATCCCAATCCTTCGGCGCAGACTTGCCGGAAAGCGCAATATAAACATCAGCTTTTTGTTCAACAATCGTCGCAATCTTGCAGCCGATGCTACCGACAGCCAGTTGATTTTGGCAGGGAAATTTGTGCAATAGTTGATTTAGGCGATCGTCCCGGTGACTACGACTTGTTACTATAGATAAATCTGCCACTATATTGCGCGCAGAAACCTGCAATTTCACCGCAGAACCCCCGCGACTTTCCGCAAAAGCGCCCGCCTCCCGTATCGCGTAATAAATCTTTTGCTGTTCCGGCCAAGCCACAACCGCTAATACGGGTTTCCCCTCGAACGCTAAAGCAATGTGAACGGCAAATTCTCCCGTCTTGTCAATAAAATCTCGCGTTCCATCCAAAGGGTCAATAATCCAAACCCAAGATTGAGGTAAGGGAATTTGACCACAACTTTCTAAATAAGATTTGTAAGTTTCTTCGCTGAGATAGCCAAATTCTGTATTCCCTAAAGCCGATTGCAGTTTATCTAGGATGTAAGAATTGGCTGCTACATCGGCGGCGGTAACGGGGCCATCTTTCTTCTCTTGAATGTCCAAGTTTGGAGTATTGGCATCAGGGCGATAATAGGATTGCAAAATATCTGCTGCGCCCCAAGCGGCCGCCTGCGCAATTTCACTTAATTCTTCGAGATTTTTCATGTTTGTCGATTTAAGTAGGGTGCGTCAGATTGCATCTACTTCATGATAATCGAAAAAAAACTAACTGACGCACCCTACGACCTACCACTCTATTCTGGTGCGTCAGATTACGTCTACTTCATAATAATCGAAAACTCCCAACTGACGCACCCTACAACTATTATAATCAACCCAATTGGTAGGGGCGGGTTCACCAACAATTTACGGTAAAAATGAATACTCTCATAAACCCGCCCTCCCTCACCAACAATAAAAATGTACGCTAAATTTATGGGTTAAATGTTGATGTAAATAATGGTGGGGATGGGGCGGGTTTATGAGATTATTTGTAGGTTTCATAGATGGTTGGTGAACCCGCCCCTACAGGATTTTTGGATCTTTTTTGTGAATCGAACCCACCCTACGACCAATTAATATGAGGATATTTCCATTCGTAATAATTGGGAAACACAAAATTAGTAAACGAAACCGAAATACTCACCTCCAGCGATTTTACGTGATGCCACCAACCGACAGGAATAAAAATAACTTCTCCCGGTTCCAAAATCACCTCAATGATTTTTGCATCTCTGTAAAGCGGATATTTGTCATAGTCAGGATTTTCGCCGTCAACCTTGCTGAAAACTCCGACATGATTGTAAAGCAGAGGTGTTTGCTGCGGACAAATCAATTTAATTAGTTTGCGTCCCGATACCTGTGCTAAAACTAAGTTAACTGGGTCATGATGCAGCGGCGTAATCGTACCTTTTGGGCCAAACCAAAAGAAAACTCTGCCTTTTGTATCGTCGGGAGTCAGGTATTCTGGGAAAATTTCAAAGTCGTTAAATAGCGGTTTAAATTCTTCTCTTTCCAGAGTTTGATTGTTAGCAACCATGTAGCAGTCGTTGCTGGGGCCGCCGTTGACGACCATATCTATATACTCGCGGAACAAAACCGTTTTCTTGTGATTGTGTACCTTAATTTCGTAATCCGGGTCGGAGTTGCGGTTGGCTTGAATTTCTACCTCTGCATCTCCGTATTTTTGCTGCAAATACTCCGGTGTCCACAACTGCAATGCTTTCCAGTTGTGCATGATGTTGGTAATAATTACCGGAGTATTTTTGGCGTAGTAATTTTCTAAAAAATACTCTCTCGAAAGGCTGCTTTTGCGTTCGATTGTGCCAAACTTGGAAGATAGGGCTGCTAATTGATTGTTGATGCTGAGTTGCGATTCGAGTTTTTGCAACAACTGCACGTATTGACTACCTGCTTGAAAGTACGGATGAGAGGATATTTTGGTAACTTCTGCGGTTGCTGTTTCGGCATCAATACCTGTATTTACTAAACCTTGAATGATGTCTGCGTCTGGTTGATTTAATAATTTATTTGCCGCTACCCACTGTTTCAGGTTGTCGGGGACTTCTGGTTTGCTTGGCGCTGCTGCGAGTAGATTGGGTAAGTTTTGCGTCAGCCATTCTAGGTTAACTTGCTGTTGTTCTGTGAGGGTAATCCGCAACGGGGGAAGAGTGATGGTTAGGGGTTGGGTGTCAGGCATGATTCGAGTGTTTTGTTTTGGGGTAATTTGGTTTTGCTTGCAGGTGTTTGACTAATATAGCAATCTTGTTTGATTTGTGAATGAGTTTTTTTTGCGAACCGCGAAAATGAACAGGCGAGACGCCTGTTCCACGGGCGCTAAGGAAGAGAGAGAGGGTTGCTATGACTATTTTAGCTTAACAAGTGTTGGCTGTTAGAGTTTTCTGGGTGCGATCGCTTTTTCCCGGATATTTGCGTTAATTTAAAGTTAAGGTTGAATGTTTTTGAGCCATTGGCGGGTTCCGAAATATTTGCAGGAATCGGAAGCAATCTTAGTAGCGGCGGAAAGAGAGTTTATGAAATTTTCTTGTAAAATGTAGTGGCAGAATGCACCGTGAAAGATGTCGCCTGCGCCTAATGTGTCTGCGGCTTGAATTTGAGGCACTTCTAAACTGCCTAAACTGCCATTGCTGAGGTATTGAATTGGTTTTTCGCCACGAGTGATGGCAATGTTGGGAATTCCGGCTGCTGACAGATAAGCAAAGATTTGTTGGGAATTATCGCATTCGGGCGGATGAAAGTTCTCGGAACATACGGCCCATTTAACGAATGGCAATATTTGCTCTAATCCGGGTTTCCAACTGCCGCCATCTAAAACAATTGGTATGTTTTTGGATTGGGCGAGTTGAGCGATTTCTTGGCTGGCTGGAATTTGGTGTCCGTCAAACAGTATGATATTAACTGAGGTTAAAATATCGGGATTAATTGCTTGGCTGTCAACCTGGGATTTAGTCGCATTAATCGAGATTACTGCCCGATCGCCCGTTTGTTCAGTTACAATAATCGAAGAGACTGGCGGAGAGTGCGATCGCCCTGGTTGCAAATCGATTATCCTGACATCATACTCCGCTAAGTCTGCACGAATCAATTGGGCGATCGCGCTAGTGCCCAAAACCGCCGCCAAAACCGCCGCATTCCCCAAACCGCTAAAAGCCACAGCAGCATTTGTCGCAGGCCCGCCCGCAGCAATGGTACAATCAGTAGCAACAACCTTCTGATTTTCGCCCGGAGGCCCAACGGCCAAATAAATTAAATCTAAAGTCGCCAATCCCAAAAACAATCCCGTTTTCATATCTTCTTAAATATGTGGCATGGGCGTCTCGCCCGTGTTCCATCTCCGGTTAAAATAAAAGAATCTTAAAATGCAGCCAAATCCCAATACAGGAATACTTTACATTGTCGGAACGCCGATCGGCAATCTCGAAGATATGACATATCGCGCCATCCGAATTTTGCAAGCAGCAGACTTCATCGCCGCCGAAGACACCCGCCACACAGGCAAACTTTTACACCACTTTCAAATCAAAACGCCCCAAATCAGCTATCACGAACATAATCAACACCAGCGACTCCCCGAATTAATCGACAAACTACTGTTAGGAAAAAGTATCGCCCTCGTCACCGATGCTGGAATGCCGGGAATTTCTGACCCCGGATACGAATTAGTCAAAGCCTGCGCCGATGCTAATATTAACATTATTCCGATTCCCGGCCCCAGCGCCTGCATTGTCGGGATAAGTGCTTCGGGATTGCCTACAGACAGATTTGTATTTGAAGGATTCTTGCCCGCCAAAGGTCAAGAACGCCAGCGGAGTTTAGAAACTTTGCAAATAGAATCCCGCACTATTATCTTATACGAATCTCCCCACCGATTGCGGCAAACTTTACAAGATTTAGCAAACACCTTGGGAACCGAGAGACAGATTGTGCTGGCGAGGGAGTTGACTAAAATGCACGAAGAGTTTTGGCGTGGTAGTATGGAAAGTGCGATCGAACTTTACACCACACGCGAACCCCAAGGAGAATTTACCCTAGTAATTGGCGGCCTCCAAACAGACGCACCAATTTTCTCCGAAGACGCCATCAAAGCCGAATTACAAACATTAATAGCAGAAGGCGTCAGCCGTTCCCAAGCCAGCCGCCAGCTAGCCAAACAAACATCCCTTCCCCGCCGCCAAATCTACCAACTCGCCCTCACAATAGGCGACACAGAATCACTAGAACAACCATTAGATGACTTGTGAATAACTCTCTCTTCTCCTCCTCTGCGCCCTCTGCGCCCTCTGCGATTAAATAAAAAAGCTAAATAATCACACTAATAATTCTATGGTACGCGGAAACTACGATCGCCAAAAACCCTATTTACGCAACCCCCACATCAACAAACCAATCGCCGAAATCTATGCAGACTTAGACGCCTTTACCTGGGAGATATTTGAAGACCAACCCCACCGCTTCGATACCGTCAGTTTCTACGTCTTGCTTCCCCCGCTGTTTTACGAAGGAAAATTCATCAAAGGGATTTACTTCAGCGAAGCAGTCGAACTCATTAACAAAGTATTTCCCCAACTCTCCTCAGTATTTTTCTCATTCACCTATTCCCCCGGAACGTCCTATTCCTGGGCACCGGTAGCCGATGCTTACTCCAGTTTATACAAAAACCCGCAGCGAGCCAAGTGGTTTCGCGACACTTATCCCGATCGCGCCAACAAACCAATCATACCACTCCAAGACACAGACTTTATCAACGAATACTTAATTTCCCCTCGCAACGTCCCCGTCAAAGACATCGACATCCTCGCCGTCGCCCGAATTTCCGAAGAAAAGAATTTGCCCATAATTGCCAAAGCCTTAAAAGTTTACCGCCAAAAATATCCGCAAAAACCGATTAAATTAACAGTAGTCAGCGGCCACGACTTTGACGTTAATAACCTAAATACTCTCGACGAACTCGCCTTAAAAGAATGGCATCAAGTAGAGCAAATTTTAGGCAATCCCTCCGACTACATCAACTTACTGCCGCGAGTTGACTACTACCAAGAAATCCCCACCTATTATTCGCGGGCGCAAGCATTTGTCCTCGGTTCCCTCCTCGAAGGCAAAAACCGAGGAATTACCGAAGCAATGAGTTGCAACGTACCAGTAATTTGTTTTGAAGAATTTAACCAATATTCCAGAGGAAACTCGCCTGTTTTCCCCGAAGGTGCGGGACTTTATGCCAAATTTGATCCAGAATCCTTAGCCGATACGATTCATACAGTATTGGAAAATCAAACCGAATTCAAACCGCGGTATCAGTATTTAAAGCATTGCGGCCGCAAAAACTTTTTTAACACTTGTATAGACAGTTTTCCTTACTATCAGCATAACATTCCCGACTACAAACCCGGAGCAGCATTTAAGAATTTGTGGCTGGATTTGGCGGTACAGCAAAATTATCAAGTTAGTTTGGATAGTTTTTTGTATGGAGGCTCTCCCCTGTCTCATATTCGCGGCATAAATACGATTCAGCAAAATCTCGGCGAACTCACAAAGTTTATAGCTGAGTAAGATACCCACAGGACACGGCAATGCCGTGTCGGGATATGCCGCACCAAAGCCGACGGAATGATTTAACCGCAGAGAACGCAGAGAACACAGAGGGAGATAAGAGAGATGAATAATTTCGATGAAAAGCGGATTTGATATAAATTAGTAATTTTCGCTACAGTTAAAGCCGCGATTATAGTATTATAAAATATAGTGAGTATCATGGTTCTGGCAGACCGGAAACAAGAGTTATTTAAGTGTTATGAATTCTTGAAATAAGATGTCATTCAGCAGGAGAAACACAGAATGCACGACTTGAAAGTTATCATCATCGGTGCGGGAATTGGCGGCTTAACTGCGGGTATTGCCCTGCAACAAGCGGGTTATGAAGTTGCCATATACGATCGCGTAAAAGAACTGCGTCCAGCAGGCGCTGGCATTTCCCTGTGGTCAAACGGCGTCAAAGTTCTCAACCGCTTGGGTTTAGGCGAAAACATGGCAAAAATTGGCGGCAAAATGGATCGCATGGAATACCGCACCAAAACCGGTCAACTGTTAAATGACATAGATTTAATGCCACTAATTGAACAAGTCGGTCAGCGTCCTTATCCGGTGGCGCGCCGCGATTTACAACAAATGTTATTAGCAGCTTTTAAGGGAGAAGTCAAGCTCGACCGCAAATGTGTTGCTGTAGAAGAAGACGCAACCAAAGTAACCGCAATCTTTGAAAACGGAGACAAAGCGCGGGGCGATTTGTTGGTGGCGGCGGATGGCGTTCGCTCAATTTTGCGAACCTATGTACTGGGCCGGGAAGTACAGCCGAAATACGGCGGTTATATCAACTGGAATGGACTTGTGCCGGCCGATGAAAAATTATCGCCTAAAAATACTTGGGCGATTTATGTCGGCGACTACAAGCGGGCTTCATTGATGCCCGTCGCGGGCGATCGATTTTACTTTTTCTTAGATGTTCCCTTACCCACCGGAACTCCCGCTAATCCCGACAATTACAAAGCCGAACTTAAAGAACATTTTAAAGGTTGGGCCGAACCAGTGCAATTGCTGATAGAAACCTTCGATCCCGCCACAGTCGCCCGGCCCGAAATTCACGACGTAGGGCCGATCGACTCCTACGTTCGCGGTAGAGTTGCTTTGCTGGGAGATTCCGCCCACGCTACCTGCCCAGATTTGGGGCAGGGAGGCTGTCAGGCTATGGAAGATGGGCTGGTACTCAGCAACTACCTTTCGACCACGAATTTAGGGGTAGAATACGCCCTCAAACGCTACGAAACTGAGCGCAAGCAGCGGGCTAATGCAGTTGTAGAAAAAGCGCGGCAGCGTGCCGAAGAAATTCACGGTAAAGATCCGCAGGTGACGGATAAATGGTACGAACAACTGGCTCAGGAAAAGCCAAGCAATGTGACTGATTCAATAGCCAAAGTCATCATGGCAGGGCCATTACACTAAGTTGAAGGAAGAAGGAAGAAGGAAGAAGGAAGAAGGAAGAAGAGATACACAGAAACTTTTTGAAACTGTTACCAGGCTCTGCCTGGAAACCGATATCCAGAGGGTCTGCCTCTATCTTCTCTTGGAACCAGGAAAAAGTCAATCAAAAACCAGCATTTAACCTTACAATAATGTCAGGAAAACTTACTACCCACGTTCTCGATACAGCCCGCGGCTGTCCGGCGGCAAATATGTCGATCGCCCTGCAAGCAATTGACCCCAACTCCGGCGCCAAAACCCTGCTGAAAACTGTAACAACCAATGCTGACGGCCGTACCGCTGCTCCGTTACTATCAGAAAGCGAGTTCAAACCGGGAGTTTACGAATTAGTCTTTGCCGTTGGCGAATACTTCGCACAGTACGCCGAAAATTTGCCCCATCCGCCTTTTTTAAACAGCGTTCCGATTCAATTTGGTATCGCCGATCCAAGCTCACACTATCATGTACCGCTGTTAGTTTCGCCTTGGTCGTACAGCACCTATCGCGGTAGCTGAATAGATCGAGCTTATTGCATTGACTCGGCGGTTGAAACCGCGTCTACACAAACGAAGCATTGACTCGGCGATTGAAACCGCGTCTACACAAACGAAGACTCGGCGGTTGAAACCGCGTCTACACAAACGAAGTCCGCCTGCGCGGACTAAAGAATAATAGAGATCAGGTACGCATTCCGCACCACAGAAACCCGGTTTCTCACACCCGCGCGTAAGTCCTGAATTTGTTGTAATTTTTTTTGTTAAAAACACCATGTTAGTCACAAAACAACCTGTTTTCAAACGCTTCTGGTATCCCGTTATTCCCGTTGCCGAATTGGGCGGCGAACCAAAACCTTTTGTATTATTAGGTCAGCCGATCGCACTTTGGCTCGATTCCGAAGGCAAACCCGCAGCAGTAGAAGACCGCTGCTGTCACCGCACTGCTAAACTTTCCCTGGGAAAAGTAGTCAACGGCAACATTTCCTGTGCTTACCACGGCTGGACATTCAACTCGTCAGGAACTTGTGTCCGCGTTCCCCAACAGCCAAACGGCGCAATTTCTGGCAACTACAAAGTCAAATATTATCAGACTTGCGATCGCTACGGATACGTTTGGGTTTGTTTGGGCGAACCAATCGCCGACATTCCCGATATTCCCGAAGCAGCAGACCCCAACTACCGCCAAATTGACGAATTTTACGAACCTTGGAATTGTGCGGGATTGCGGGTGATGGAAAACGAATTAGATATGGCTCATCCTACTTTTGTACATACCACAACCTTCGGCAGCGAAGAGCATCTCACGCCGGATTTGATGGAGTTTACCGAAACAGAATGGGAACTGCATTACCGAAGTGTTTTAGGTGTCGCAAATTCCGCAGAACAACAGCAAAACTTAAACATAGAGCAACAGGAAACAGTGCGGACGATCGATGGAGTTTGGTTTATGCCGTTTACCGTCAAACTGCGGATTGCTTACCCCAACGGACTCGTTCACATCATCGTCAATACCATGACTCCGATTGACGATTCGACTTCTCAAATGGTGCAATTTTGTCTCCGCAACGATACCGAAGATCAGGCAAAAGCCAGCGATATTATTGCCTTCGATCGCGCTGTTACTTTAGAGGACAAGCGGATTTTAGAAACAACCGATTGGGACGTGCCCCTCGACATCGCGCAAGAACAGCACATGATTACAGATAAGCCGGGAATCATCATCCGCCGCAAGATTGCTGCACTCCTAAAAGCCCACGGCGAAGTCGAACAAACTCAAAATAATAGTTTTTAAAGTAATAACAAATGTCATTGCGAGGAACGAAGCAATCGCAGTGCCTATTTTTCACATTGTGAAAGCCAAACGGACGGTCTTAACCCAAGCGTATAGACTTATATCGTAGGCCTTGCGATTGCTCTCCCGTAGCGCAATGACATTGTGTCGTAAATCTTGCGATTGAGATGCACAACGAACAATTACATACTGCTGAATTTAATTAATTTAATTTACAATGCAATACTCCCTAGTTGATCTCAACCAAATGAGCCAAGATACTTTTACAGAAGCCTTGGCTGCGATTTTTGAAGATACACCCGCAGTCGCCCGCCGCACTTGGGACGATCGCCCTTTTGCATCCACAGCCGATTTATACGCCAAAATGGTAACAGTCGTCAATTCTACAACTCAGGAAGAAAAATTAGCTCTAATTCAAGCACACCCAGACTTGGGAAGCAAAGCAAAAATGGCGGAAGCATCAGTTAACGAACAAGCCGGTGCAGGTTTGGATCGGCTTTCTGTCGCAGAATTCGATCGCTTTCAATTCCTCAACCGAGAATACCGCCAAAAGTTTAGTTTCCCCTTCATTGTGGCGGTGAAAAACCACACAAAAACCAGCATTCTCCAAGCATTTGAACGCCGCCTCGACAATTCCCCGGAAACAGAAATGCAGCAAGCTTTAGCAGAAATCTATGAGATTGCGCGGTTTCGCCTGGAGTCAACCATTGGGAAAGACGACTGAAGTTCTCACTACAAACCTTCTTTCTTGAGTCCGCGAAGGCGGACATCGTTTGTGTAGACGCGGTTTCAACCGCCGAGTCCCTTAATTCCACAGTCCGCGCACCATCCGGACATCGTTTGTGTAGCAG
>JAJAYT010000176.1 GCA_026786085.1 Microcoleus sp. CAN_BIN18
CCAGTGGCGTTGGTGCAAGTAGGGACACTGT
Organism: Microcoleus sp. CAN_BIN18; assembly: GCA_026786085.1. Lineage (GTDB taxonomy): Bacteria > Cyanobacteriota > Cyanobacteriia > Cyanobacteriales > Microcoleaceae > Microcoleus. Next base: position 32 of record JAJAYT010000176.1, read on the forward strand.
GAAGAAATACTTGTGTGGTGCGCTAAATCAATTGTTGCCCAAAAGTAAGGAATGAGAATTAAATAACTTACAATCTTTATTGTTATTGTGGGACGGGCGTCTCGCCCGTTCTTTCTGGACGGGCGGGACATCCCACAAACTTGTGTAAATTATTTAATTTGCGATCCTAAAAGGAGTGCAACCGCAACTGATATTACATCGTACTCAAATCTGTCACAACAATCCGCGATAACGAATAAACACCAACATCACCGCCCACGATCCTAATGCGACTTTGACTGCAACTAGGACATTCAGTAAGGGGAGAATTCCCCCGCTCAAAAGCGTGCCTAACTCTCCATGTGGCAACTCATATCCCGACAGCGTGATCACTGATAATACAATAAAAACCAGCAACGAAATCTTCTCCCAAGTCGCAGCGTGCCAGCGGTGGTAGATTTCTTCCATCCACTGTGGCGATGAGGTAATTGCAATTAGCCCGATCGCAGTTCCCCCCGCTACACCGGCCGCAAAACCACCACCGGGACTCAAATGCCCGCGAATTGCTAATTCGATACCAACCAACGCGGCAATAGTTGCTCCCAATCGCGCCAAAATAATCGATGGTTGATCTATAAACTGATAAACCGCGCAAGACGGCCTTTCATTTGCCAGTAGATACTTTGCGCCTAAAATTGCGATCGTAAATACCACTACTTCAAAAATCGTATCGTATAAGCGATTCCGCAAAATGATACCGGAAACCGCATTAGATACTCCACTATCTTGGACAATCAATTGAACGATGGAATTTTGCTGCGAAAAGTCAGATACTGGATTGTTAATGAGCAGCATTTGGACGAATAGCGCTATGCCGGCTATCAGATAAACCCATTTCATTAATGCTTTTCCTCTACGTCTGGTGTATTCACATAAGTTAGGGTTGTCCCTGGCGATGAAAGTTCGGTTTGCATAATCTCATAGACACGCCGAACTCTGATTTCGGTGTTATAAGGTGGCGCTTCGCTACTAGGTTCCAGTTGCTCTTGTGGGGAACAAACTGCATGAACTTCTTTTTCCATCAACGCCCGATGCAATGCTTGAGTAGTCGCATAGGGCAACACTTCCAGACGCATATGACGTTTCTTAAAAATTGCACGAATGTCATCTATAACTTGCTGAAAATGGCCTGCCATTTTGTCGTCTGAGACAGCATCGCCCTCCATCCCGTTTTCCATGACACCCAGACGCAGCACAAGGGATGAGCGCACTGTCACCGCATAAAGTGTAATCGCGAGTAGAGTGCCCATCAAGGCTTCAGTCAAGCCCACATCCCCCGCGCCTAAAATTGTATACACCAAGGCTGCGATCGCCCCCAACACCCCTCGCAGTAGCAATGCGTGGTATGGATTCACCTGAAACACCAGCATACAAGCAGCTAAGGGCAGCAGAGCAACGAGGACATAAATGTAGCTATTATCGTTCATAATCACTCCCTGCGTTGGAACAATAGGCTAATACATATCCCAGCATGGTGTTCCATATCGCTAAGCAAATAATGGCAAGAATCAACAGAGGCCATTTGCTGGGTATTTTTAGTAGCAATCCCACCACAATCAACATCGAGCCAAGGGTATCTGCTACCGAAAGACTGTGAAGTTTATAGAAAACCGATCGCTTCCCAAGTAGATAAGAAGTACCCCAAAACCAGAAAAAAATCCCTATACCGATGCAGGTATAGCTCAATACATCTATTACAATCATGCGTCACTAATACGTTTGATTATTTGTGCCAACAACATCAATCCAGCATTACCCACACTCAGGATAATCGCGGCCACCACACCGATCATCCAATCATCGCGCCAGACAGATATAACCAGAGCGATGATTGCCGTCTTAGTCGAAATACTAGCAAAAGCCAACATTGTCTGCCAGATATCCTCATCTTTCCATACCTCGTACATCGGTATGAGCAAAGCCAAAATCATCGCAATTAAAATCAAGTTGTTCAAGTTGTTCAATTATGTGCCCTCCTGATTTTTTTTTACTTGTCGCACTTATGTCTCTTAACTGTGTCGCCAAGGTTTGAGATTCATTTCTCTCTGCTCTAACTCTGTGTTCTCTGCGTCCTCTGCGGTTAAAAAAATCCGAAAAAAACTTCAGCTAGTTACTTGATGTCCGTCGCACCCGGTGTACTTCATAAAAACCATCTTCCCGGTATTTCACAACAATTGTCTTGGGTGTAAAAGTGATCAGAAAGACATCTAGGAATATCAACAGAGGCGATCGATGATTTGGCACTTTTTCCAGGACTATATCTTCGTGTCTATGGGGACGGAAGATGAGTTCAAATGCTTCTAGATAAGCGATCGGAATCGCCAAAAGTATCTTACCATAGACATCAAACCACTCCTTTAGCGGTTCCGGGGGTGTGTAGCTGCGTGGCAAGAGGAAAGCGATCGCCACACCGATCGCAATATTTGCCAAACTAAAATCGGCAGTCAGTAGAAACCAGATGGTCAATCTTAAGATGAGATGTCCAATCATTTTGGTAATGCCATCCAGAATAGTAACAGTGAAATGAGACTCATAAAACCGACCAAATTATCAAATTTTTCAAACATCCGTGGCAGTTTGATTGCCGTGCGTTGAAAAATCAAGAAATAGGCTAACCAACCAACGCCGATAATGGCGATCGCCTTTAGCATATTTTCCAGCGTATAAGCCTCAATATAAAAGGCATTAGCTGCAATCAATCCACCCAACAATAGCAACACCGGAGGCCAAAAACCAGGTTTTGCTTCGGCTGTGCCACCACGGGGTAGAAAGATGAATTTAGCAAACACGATTGCCGTGCCCACTGCTGCGACATTCATCGCGATCATTTGCCAAGGTAGCAAATTTTTTATCGTCAACATCTTCGCCCCAAAGCCAACCAAAAAGGGAAACCCAGAGATTGACAAACTAGCGATAACTAGAGCAATCCAGATTTTTAGTTCGATCGGCTTTTGTTTGAGATCCTGAAAATTGCGACTTGGTAAAGCACCAGCAATTAGGAATAGCGCCGATTTGACCAAACCGTGCGCCAGCGCGTAAAGTCCGCCCACTTCGGGTACAGCAAGAATCCAGCCTAACTGCTAAATTGTGCTAAACGCCAGCATCCGTTTAGTATCCTTCTCAAAGATGGCATAAAACACGCCCATAAGCGCTGCTCCGACTCCGAAAATCTGAACTATGGGAGCCACCTCCTCCACCATCAGCGCGCACCGCACGAGGGGATATACCCCGGCTTTGACGACAATTCCTGATAGCAAAGCCGATACTGGTGTTTCTGATTCGGAGTGAGTTAACGGCAGCCACAACCCGGATACAAATACGCCTCCTTTAACTAAGAGTCCCATAAATATCAGGGCGATCGCCTCTGGAGGTGCTTTGGCCAATCCGGCAAAACTAAAGGAATGACTTGCCTGATAAACCAGCACGGCACCGATTAGATAGAACAACATTGCTATGTTGCTAATAAATAGATAGCGCAAAGCCACCCAGATCGATCTGTCAGTACGGGGATAGGAAATCAACAAAAAAGATGCAATCCCGCTGACTTCTAATCCCACATATAAACTGATAAAGTCCGTAGAAGCAAAGGCTGCATTCAGACTACCATGCACCATCAGAATCTGTGCATAAAAAAATGCCGTCTTATCTGTGGGCCAACAGTAGAGGACAACGGCTGCTGTGACTAGGGCATTGGTTAAGATAAAGTAACCGCTTAGGCGATCGACTAGCAGAGTAACACTGAAATGATCGAGTAATTCCAGTGTCACCGCTGACGGCATTACAAAAAGTTGGAATGCAAAAGCAGCAGAAACAATTGCTCCTAATATTGCGAGATACTTGTCAAGCTTCGGAATCAAATAAATGATAAACCCGATAAAAAATGGAAAGGCAATCCAGGCGATCGTCAGGGTATTCATGGGGTATTATTCATCTCAATTTGGTTACATTCCAATGTCGGATTATCGCGTGCCAGCTTCATTACACCGACTAGCATTAATGCCTGAATTGAAAAGCCGATCACGATCGCCGTTAAGATCACCGCCTGGGGAACCGGATCTGCATAGGGAACATTTTTAGCCTTTGAAATAATTGGTGTCAACAAGCCCTCTCGCGATGCAAGTACGACATAGTAGGCGATGACTCCTGTACTCATCACATCCATGCAGACGATTTTCATGATCAGGTTTTTTTTAAAGATGATGCCAAAAAAACCACAGAATACTGTTGCTAATACGAAAGCTTCTAACATGGCGATCGCCTTTTGGGGAAGGGCTGGATTCGATCCAATTGGGGTAAGGTGCTGGAAATAGGCATTACTTTTGGTGCTTGACGGTAGTTTTAGGGATTGCTTGATAGTGTTTTAATAATAAGCGATATGAGGTACCCAAAGCAAGAAGGTGATTGCTGGAAAGCTTCAGATGATCCGCCATAGGTATTGCAAGCCTATTCACCGATAAGATGATTAGGGTTATAGCTGGTAAAAGTATAATCGTCATCTATTGCATGACATGGGAGGCGTTGAATCACTCCCCTTTCGCTTTCACGAACGGATTCAACCGCGCCAGGCTCGAACTATTCAGATATGTATCCCATCGCACATCGATCTTTTAGTTTCTAGCGTTATTATTCTGCCAAGAGTGGGTTATTTTTGACACTTGACAAATGGTATTTTGTAGCCGAAAGCTGTGCCACCATTTCTGCACGAGACGAAACCTCAAGCTTGCGGAACATTCGCTTCAAAGCTTGTTTCACAGAATTCTCAGTAATCCAAATTTCTTTCCCAATTTGTGCATTTGTTCGTCCCAAAGCAACTAATTCAGCAATTTGCAATTCACGAGGCGTTAATCGATCGCTCTTGAAAGATTGATGTGGCGATTCACGAAGAGGGATAGCTTCGCCGCACGTTGCAGTCCAAACAGACAAATGTAAACAGATCGCACTCAAATCGGCTAGATTTTGTGTATCAAAGGCAAACATTGACCGATCGCGCGTGCAACCCACTACACCCACTAATTGACCGCGATTGACGATCGGGCCCGCCATCACGTGCCAATGATCGGGACGGGGACAAATGATTGCCCAAGCCTTGGGCGATGTCACCAATGCTTCGTGGACAGGAGTATGGCGCTCTACTAAATAACGTGCAACAGGATTATGTTCGACAGATAACGCGACTTTTAGTAATTTCTGAAGCTTTAGATCGGCTAAAAGCTGGTCAAAAAAGAAAACTCCCGATCGCTTAGCTGCAAAATACTCACCGATTTTGGGTGCGAGGTGCGATCGCAGATCGTCTTCATCCTTTAGTTGGTCAATTTCTTTAAATAAAAGTTGTAAGGGACTTTTCATGGTCATGATGTCAAAAAGAGGGCGTTGCTGATTCTGGGTATGATTCATCAATTATGCGATCGCTACAACCTTGGGTAGGGGCAATTCATGAATTGCCC
>JAJAYT010000177.1 GCA_026786085.1 Microcoleus sp. CAN_BIN18
ATTTTGGGGAAGTTAGAAAATAGCATTTTAGTTGATTTTTAATATTTTATAGCTCTGTCATTATACATTTGTTTGCCAATCCTGGCAATCTTTTTCTATCATTCAACACTTCTGCATTTCCGCATCAACGTTAGTTCATTGGCTAGAGTGGTTTAACATTTCTGTCGCAATCGCTTCCACCACCGGCACACAAACAGAATTCCCAATTTGCTTGTAACTTTCCCCAACTCTGGGATGAACCTTGAAATCTTCAGGAAAACCCATCAGTCGATAACATTCTCTTAGCGTAAGTTTCCTAACAGTGTTGGTTTCAGGAAAATAGATGAAAAACCTGCCCGATGTTTCTTGCGACGGAATTGTTGGATGCACACCATCTACCGAATAAATGCGATTTGGCTGTCGGTGAACCCTTGACAAATGTTCTGTATTTGGCCTCACGCCAGTTTTCCAAGTGCCCTTATTTCTATAACCTACAAATAAAAGTCCCGAAACTTGCTTTTTCGGATGCTCAATTAAAGTATATTTAGAACTGTCCAAGATTTCAAAATCACCTTGATTATCCAAAAAATCCCTGAGTCTCGGCGGAAACTTGGTCGGAAGTCGAGAAAAATTGAATGCTTTATCCTGAGTTCCAATAATGAATATTCTTTCTCGATGTTGGGGAACTCCAAAATCTTTAGCATTTAATATTTTGCAGTTCACGTTGTATCCCAAACTCTCTAGACTGGCGATAATTACTCTTAAAGTATTTCCCTTGTCGTGATGGATTAAGTGTTTGACATTTTCGAGAACGATAACTTGAGGTTGTTTGATTTTGAGGATTTTACAAATCTCGAAAAATAGCGTTCCTCTCGTATCTTCAAAACCTCGCTTTTTGCCGCAAATGCTAAAAGGTTGACAAGGAAATCCGGCAACTAAAACATCAAAGTCATCCAAATCGGCTGGATTGATTTCTTTGATATCTCCTACTGGAATCTCATTAAAATTATTTGTGTAAACTTGCCGGCAGTTTTTGTCAATCTCGCAGGAAAAAACGCATTCAAATCCTGCTTTTTCAAAGCCTTGTCTGAAACCTCCTATTCCGGCAAATAAATCTATAAATTTCATCTATTTTTTAATAAAAACTCTTACTCAGCCCAATCATAACAGATTTTGTTTCTCTCTCTTCTCGCTCCTCTACGTTCTCTGTGTTCTCTGCGGTTGGTTATCCCAATTTAAATAAGCTGTAGGGTGTGTCGCCATCGACAATTCTCAAGAAAAAGCGACAATCTCATAGCGACGCACCTATTATTTTCAATAGCCCAGGAAATAAACCCAACATTTTAGTTGTAGCAAGCTTTTTCATAAATGGTATAAGGTGCGTCGCTGTGAGATGGTTGATATGCAAGTTAGGATTGTTCATGGCGACACACCCTACAACTTATACCAATCATGAAAAGTGGCAGAGTCCCGGGCCGGACTTAGGCTTTGCCATTTGCCTACATATGGACGCATAAATATCAAAGAAACCGGGTTTTTCCAGAGATTAAAGGCTTCGATGCAGCATTTTCTTAAAAAAACCCGGTTTCTGCCTCCTACAAATATTGCGTAGAAAATCGCCCAGAAAACTCCCAAACTTGTCCCGCAGCCCACTAAACTAGAAATAGCAAAACAAACAACAGCGATTATTTACTGCCTTTCACCAACCATGAGTCAAACATTGGAAAACCTCACCGCCATCGATGACAACCTCTCCAAACGCCACATCGACCTCGATCCGGGCGGCTACTTCATCATTTACATCGATCGCGAAACCAGCCTAATTTGCGCCAAACACTTCACCAACATCATCGACGATCGCGGCCTCGCCGTCGATCCCGATACTGGCAAACCCATCCCCGCCCGCGGCAAGGTAGAACGCACTCAGTGCACACTTTTTAGCGCCAGAACCGCCAAAGAACTTTGCGTCAAAATCCTAGAAGAAACCCGCCCCAGCCCGGTGACAATGTTCGATCACGCGGCTTATCTGGGACGGGAATTTGTACGGGCAGAAATTGCATTGTTGAGCGATCGAGAATACGTTCAAGATTAGTGCAACCGCGCCCTAATTTCTTGACAAAACGGCCACTTATTGCATCTGACCGCAACCGATTAAGTAGGTGTGTACAAATAAACATTAGATGGGGAGAGGGCGGGTTTTGCCTTCATAAACTGGCTTGTATCTCCGTGATTCTTAGCTAAACCCGCCCCTACAAGATACTATTGTTTTTTTGCAGTGACCTAGTTATTAAATCTCAAATCAATGATGTTGGGTTTCGTTCTTTAACTAATGACTACTGACTACTGACTAATGACTACTGACTCCCAAGTTTTGAAGTGCTTCCAAAGCTTCGGTTGCTGAGGGGTAACGCTGGGGGAATGCGTACAGCACCATCTGGTCTAAAACGCGAGCAAACTCCGGGGTGACAGTTGTATTTTTCTGCCAGATGAGATTGCCTAAATTATCAACTCTCAGTTGTTTGGGTCGCATCCCTGTCAAGGCTTGAATCCCGATGATCCCAACAGCATAGATGTCGCTGCAAAATTTAGGAGTACCCATAGATTGTTCCGGGGGAATGTAGTCTTGTTGAGTACCACCACGCGATCGCGTGTCGCCGGTGTTATTCTGCGAATTACTAATTTCTTTGACTGAACCGAAGTCAATTAATACAATTTTGTTGTCCGATGTGCGTCTGATTAAGTTTTGAGGATGAACATCGCGGTGAATTACATTTTTTTTGTGGACGAAAACCAGGACTTCCAAGATGTCTTTCAGCAAGGCAATAACTTGATGTTCTTCCCAAGGTTTACCATCGATTAGTTCTTGATATAGTGGTTGTCCTTCGATGAATTGATAAACTAAATAAAAATACCCATCTTCTTCAAATCGAGCTAACAATTCTGGTATCCGATCGTGTTTTCCCAAGCGATATAATACCTCTGTTTCTCGATTGAATAAATAGCTGGTTCTGTCTGACTGGCTTTTTAGGCGCTTGACGAGACACAAAGGTCGATCGGGCAAATTTTCATCTTCAGCCAAGTAGGTATCGCTGTACTCGGTGCTGACTAAGTGTTCTTTGATTCGGTAACGCATCCGCAGTAGCTTTTCCAAGATCGGATCGAAAGGTTTAGCGGGTTGTGTGCCTTGTTGTACAGTTCTCATCATGCAGTCCCAAAGATTTGCTCCGACTACTCTTTCTTCTGGTTCAATAATTCCTGCTTGCCTCAGTACCTTTGTGATATCTTTCCACAAGTTGTAGCCGACATAGCGCCCCAGGTAGCCCACTGTGTAGCCACGGGCGATCGGATCGTTTTCCTTGATTTCTTGGTACGTCAAACCCTCTACAACGCCTCGAATTATCGCCTGTTGCAACCGAGTTAGGCGTTTTTGGGTTTGCTCGTATACCAGATTGTCCAAAAAAATGATTGCTTCTTCTACCGTCATAGTTTCCTGGCTTAAGTTACTTGTACAGCAGCTACGCATTTTATTTTTATATTTCTGTTATAGACGGTTTAGTTGAAATTTACTAGATTTTTTTAAATTTGAAATATATCTTGATAAATATGACTTTTATGAATCAAAATTATGACTTTTATGACATTGATTTACTTGACAAATGGTTGATGTGTTAATGTGAATTGATTGATTTTAATCAGGACTTAGGAAAAAGATCAGACGGCGGTTGAAACCGCGTCTACACAGGCAAAACCCGCCTCCGCGGGTTGAAGATAATCAGACTGGGCGGTTGAAACCGCCGTTTTATTTTCTTCGTCCGCGGAGGCGGACATCGTTTGTGTAGACGCGGTTGAAACCGCCGTCTTAACTTAACCGCCGTCTCAACCCTACGTCCGATCTTAATTTTTCATCTTATTCACGTAGCCCCACAAACTATAATCGCGGCTCAGCCAACCCCGGAAAAAAGCCATTTGACTCGGATCTTCTTGCACCCGTTTGTAGCGGTAAATAATCCGTTCATTAATCATTTGCAGCGCCGTATTTTTGTTATTAGCGGCTTTCAGCGCTTCCCTGGTGCGCGCATCAAAAACACCAGTTTGTGGCAATCCTAAAGCTTGCTGCAAAAATGTAATAGAATTGTTAATACCGAAATTAACTGCGGTGTCAAACATCACGATCGCCAAAGCAGGCTGCATCGTACCCGAAAGACTAGAATCCCAGTAATATTTATAAATTTCTAGGAGCTCTGCTTCCGACATTTGCGTCACGTCGAGGGGTGGCAGCCCGCGACTGTAGCGATAGGCGTTGTATTTCCGTTTGGAGAACGCCCCGATAGGTTCTACCGCCCTTATCGGCTGGGTGATTGCTGAATCCGCCCTCAAAATATAAGGTGAAATAAAGAGCTGTTTGAAATACTCGCTGCCGAAAGTTTGCTGTCTGCTGCTGTGCGAGAGTCTTTTGGGCAAAAGGCAAGGGGATTGCTAAGGCTAACAAGAGTATCC
>JAJAYT010000178.1 GCA_026786085.1 Microcoleus sp. CAN_BIN18
AAATAATGTGTTTCTTGGTTGACTTTTATTTGATTTTTGGCCCCCCTTTATTACGGGGGGATTGGGGGTATCGGCTTAACTGAACCCTGTTCACAATATAATCTACCGTTGCAGTTACAAAACAACCCAGAATAAAATGAGTACAGAAAAAGCAACAATTTTGGTAACAGGTGGAGCTGGATATATTGGCTCTCACGCAGTATTAGCACTAAAAAACGCGGGTTACGGTGTGATAATTTTGGATAATTTAGTTTACGGGCACCAAGATTTAGTAGAGCAGGTTTTGGAAGTAGGGTTGGTAATTGGCGATACAAACGATCGCGCTCTACTCGACAACCTATTCGCTACCCACAAAATCGATGCAGTAATGCACTTTTCAGCCTACGCTTACGTCGGCGAATCTGTTACCGACCCAGCTAAATATTACCGCAACAACGTCATCGGCACGATTACACTTTTGGAAGCGATGCTCGCTGCTGACATCAAGAAATTTGTGTTTTCTTCTACTTGCGCCACTTACGGCGTACCTGAGCAAATTCCGCTCACCGAAGACCACCCACAAAATCCGATCAATCCCTACGGTGCTACTAAGTTAATGGTAGAACGGATTTTGTCTGATTTTGACCCTGCGTACGATTTCAAGTCTGTTTGTTTCCGCTATTTTAACGCGGCTGGAGCCGATCCGAACGGGTTGTTAGGAGAGGATCACAATCCAGAAACTCACCTAATCCCGCTGGTGTTGTTCGCTGCTTTGGGGAAACGAGATTCGATCGCAATTTTTGGCACGGATTACGATACTCCTGACGGTACTTGCATTCGCGATTACATTCACGTTAACGATTTAGCGTCAGCTCACATTTTGGGATTGGAATATTTGCTCAATGGCGGCAAATCTGATTTCTTTAATTTGGGCAACGGCGGCGGATTTTCGGTAAAAGAGGTGATAGAAACGGCTCGCCAAGTGACGGGAAAAGAAATTAAGGCCGTTGAGTGCGATCGGCGTCCGGGAGACCCGCCTGCTTTGGTTGGCAGCAGCAAAAAGGCGATCGAAACATTGGGATGGTCTCCAGAATATCCCGACATTAAGGATATTATATCCCATGCTTGGCAATGGCATCAAAAACGCCACAATCATTAATATGTAAGGTGCGCATTGCGCACCCTACATATAGACGTTATCCGTCCAAGACTTCAGCATTTTAAGCTTAAATGAATTCAAATAAATTAGCAGTCAAGGGATTTATCACGATTTTAACCGGCCTTTACTCTTTTTAAGATTGCGTGCATTTTCTGGCATCGATCAGGAAGTTTCACAGCGAGCCAATTATTGTTTTAATAGATAGAGTACCGCGATTTTTATATCCTGTACTTCAGGTGTTCGGAAAAGTCATATTGAAACCTGCACCCTCTCACGAAAATCCTGTTTTAGCGTCGCGTCAAGCCAAGCTGGCTTTGTACCGGGAATCTCTGTTTGAGAAGACTATTTATCTGGATTGCGATATTTGTTTGCTGTCGCCAATAGATGAGGTGTTTGAGTTTCTCGATGAGGTAGATTTGCTGGTGACGGAAGATGTGCAACCTGCGATCGCCAAAGCTGCTAATTTATTAAGAGTCAAGCAAGATATCCTCTCAACTTTGCAGTCTGTCGGATTGCCGCTAACTGAAAATAGCATTCAATACAACGGCGGATTTATCGCTTTTACCAAAAGCAGTAAAAATCGCGAATTTTTCCAAAAATTTAAGAAATATTTCGACATAGTAACTGCCAACCAAGATGTGCTATTATTAAAAGACCAAGGTGCTTTTGCCGCTGCTATCGAATCAGTTAAACCCAGCATGACAACTTTGTCCCCAGTTTACAATTACTTGGATAAGTGGAAAGATATTTATGCGATCGACAAACCGATAAAAGTAATGCACTGCACCTATCCCTACCGCCCGCAGTACGCCAAGAACATCACCCGATCGCCCTTTACTCGAATAGTCGATCGTACAGCTAAAATATTTTTACCAAATCAACTTAACAATCCCTGGCGCTTAAAATAAACTTTCTCCTCCTCTGCGCCCTCTGCGCCCTCTGCGGTTCAATAAAAAAGATCATTTCATAACAAGTAAAATATAATTACTCTAGCTGCTGTGCAACATTACACTGAAGAATTATATCAACGAACAATAATATTTAACAACTAATCCCATCTTGCAAAAAGAAGCCAATAGAACTAACATTTTTCAGCTTTCCTTAATTCATCCACACCTTTATTTGCGAACAGCTTTAGAGGCAACCAAATTAAGACAAGAAATCAAAGATGCTTTAGCTTTAAAAGATCCGAGGATTTCCCTAAAGGAAGTATTGTTTGCTTTGCCAACCTTGACAAAAGCTCGGTTAAGCAGGAAAATAAAGCAACTTTTTGAGCAAAAAATTATCAAGTGAAAGTTTCATTAGTAGTGAGCGATTTGTCGGGAGGAGGTGCAATTCGTGCTTTTCTCCTAGCTCAAGTCCTGATTGAGCTTAAATATGATGTAGAAGTTGTCGGATTTCAGTTTGGCAAGGAATTGTATGCTATTCCTCCGAAAAACATCCCAGTCTTTGCAATACCTGGGAAAAACTATCCAGGTTTTTTGATCGATGCTCAAAAAGTCTTGCAAAAAATAGATGGGGATATTATTTATGCAGTCAAACCTAAACCTACAAGCTTTGGTTTATCGCTGCTAAAAAAACTCGATACTCGCCGCCCTCTCATTTTAGATATAGATGACTGGGAACTTAGCTGGTTCGGTGGAGATGAATGGAAATACCGCCCTGATTTTAAACAACTTTATCGAGATATTTTCAAACAAAACGGTGAATTGAGAAAACCAGATCATCCGCTATATGTCAAGTGGATGGAAAGTTTAGTTTCTCGCGCTGATGCTGTCACCGTCGATACTGAGTTTCTAAAACAGCGTTTTGGTGGTGTATATTTGCCTAATGGCAAGGATACTAAAATGTTCGACCCTGCTAAATACAATCCTGAATTGAGCCGACAGCGTTACGGCTTGTCTGGGTATAGAATTCTGATGTTTCCCGGTGCGCCGCGACCTCACAAAGGTGTTGAGGATGTTTTGATAGCCCTCGAACAGTTAAATGAGCCAGATTTAAAATTAGCGATCGTCGGCGGAAGTCCTTATGATGATTATGATGATAGACTTATGCAACGATGGGAGCGTTGGATTGTTAAACTGCCCAGGTTTCCAGTCGAAACGATGCCTGAAGTTGTAGCGGCGGCTCACATTGTGGTTGTTCCTCAGCGAGAGACTCTCACAGCCGTGGCTCAGTTTCCGCTCAAGCTGACAGATGGCATGGCAATGGCTAAGCCTGTTTTGTCCACGCGAGTAGGAGATATTCCAGCAATTTTAGGAGGAACTGGTTATTTAGTCGAGCCAAGTTCTCCCGCTCAAATTTCCGAAAAAATTCAATGGATATTTGAAAATTTGACGGCAGCGAATTTGCAAGGCATGAAAGCTCGGGAAAGATGCGTAAAAAAATATAGCATTCAAGCAATGGCGCTAATACTTTCAGATATAATTTCACGTAAATCTAAGTAACTTTAAAGCGACTGAATGGAGGAAGAAACACTGGCTGTAATTAAAGAATATTTTGAGATACCGAACTGTTTAGCTGGGAATGCTTCATGTCTGCTAATAAGCTACTCCTAAAATTTGCCAGACGATATCCGGGCAGGATTCTGTTAACTGTGATCCTCGGCTTTTCTGGGGCTTTATTCAACGGTATCAGCACTACTCTGATTGTACCAGTGCTTTTGAGTTTTTTAGAGGAAGCTGTCGAGTTACGAGGCGCTCCACCTTTAATTAAAACTTTAATGTATCCCTTTGAAGGAATGCCTCAAAACCAGCGGTTGATTTTAATGACAGCGGCGATTGTTTTGGCAATTATCTTAAAAAATATTGCCAGTTATATCAATACTTTATTGGCTACTTCTCTGACGCGCTCTTTGACTTTTGATTTGCGAGAAACTGGTGTGCGGTTGTTGTTAGAAGTAGATTTAGATTTTTATTCTAAAACTAAAGTTGGGGATTTAATTAATAGATTGGGCGGAGAGATTGGCCGGACTGCTAGTGCAGTTGGTACCGCGATCGGAATGTTTACCACCTCAATTACCGTTTTGGTATTTGTGGGTCTGCTACTTTCTATATCATGGAAACTGACGGTGACAGCTACAGTTTTGTTGGGGTTAGTCGCTTGGGCCAATCAACATATTATTAACCGTTCCAAGCATTTTGGCCAGTTGCTTTCTGAAATGTCGAAAGATTATTCGGTTAGGGTTCTCGAAACCATGACTGGGATTAGGCTAGTTAAGTCAACGGGGAACGAGGAAAGGGAGTATCAACGGATCAAGAATTTAATTCAAAGGCGAGAACAAGCTGATTTTCAGGCTCAGGTAAACTATGCGGCGATCGCTCCAATTAACGAAGTTGTTAATTTGATAGTGATTATTTTGATTGTGTTTATAGGGCGCACAATTTTTGCGAATGAACTAGAGTCTATAGCTACAGTTTTATTGACCTATTTGTTGGTACTTTTTCGGCTAATTCCTTTGATATCTCAGTTAAATGGCGCGCGCAGTCAATTTGCAAATACCTCGGCTAGTGTAGAAGTTGTAAATGATTTTCTGAGCTGCGATGACAAGCCGTTTATGCTGAACGGTTCCGTGCCGTACACTCATTTGCGATCGGGAATTCGTTTTAATAAAATATCTTTTAGTTATCCAAGTCACAAAAATTTAGTTCTGCAAGGAATCGATTTATTTCTACCTCACGGTACTACTTTAGCATTGGTAGGAACTTCCGGTTCTGGTAAGTCAACTTTGGCAGATTTACTGCCGAGATTTTACGATCCTACTGAAGGTTATATCTCGATCGATGGCATAGATTTGCGCAAATTTGAGCTAAAAAGTCTCAGAAAAGCGATGGGTATTGTGAGTCAAGATACGTTTTTGTTTAATGCTTCTGTGCGCGAGAATATTGCTTATGCTAAGCCCCAAGCGACTGAGGCAGAAATTGTGGAAGCGGCAAAGGGAGCAAATGCTTATGAGTTTATCGAACTGTTGCCGGAGGGGCTGGATACTCAAATTGGCGATCGGGGTGTGATACTATCGGGAGGGCAGCGTCAGAGAATTTCGATTGCTAGAGCGCTGTTGCAAAACCCGGAAATCTTAATTTTAGATGAAGCAACGAGTTCGCTAGATACGGTTTCGGAAAGGTACGTGCAATCGGCGATCGAGAAACTGAGTTGCGATCGTACAACGCTAGTAATCGCCCACCGCCTCTCCACAGTCCAAAAAGCCGACAAAATCGCTGTGATCGATCGCGGACAAGTCGTAGAAATTGGCTCCCACGAAGAATTGTTAGCCAAAGGAGGTTACTATACTCGCTTGTATTCAGTGCAATTTGCCGAAGAAACCGCACGCGACGAAGCTCTAATTAGGGGTTCTTACGAAATTCGCACGCGCCTGACTCCCATGATTGCTTATCTCAAATTGCTAGTTGATGAAATGGTAGATTCTCCCGAAGAAAGAGACGAGTTAATTAGAGAATCTTATCACTCTGCTGCTAATATTTTCAAGACTTTAGAATTTATAGAAAAAACTATTAAGCGTCAGGCTGTTAAAAAGTAGTCATTTGTTATTGGTTATTGGTTATTGGTTATTGGTTATTTGTTATTTGTTGTTTGTTATGGGTTATTTGTTATTTGTTGTTTGTTATTTGTTGTTTGTTGTTTGTTGTTTGTTGTTTGTTGTTAACTGTTACCAATGCCCCATGCCCCCCGACCCCATCCCCCAGCCCCCGGGGCATATATTTTTTTTTTTTTTAGACAAAATTAATT
>JAJAYT010000179.1 GCA_026786085.1 Microcoleus sp. CAN_BIN18
CTCGCCATCCGCATTGAATATAAAAAACAACTGTTGACAGTTTTGACTGTTAGCAGTTGTTTTTTATTTGATTTTGATTGTGGGTGGCGAGAAACCGGGTTTTTGCGAGATACTTTGTTACGATGGGAAAATTTGGGGAAAAACCCGGTTTCTAAAGATGGTGGCGAATGGCCAGAAACCGGGTTTTTGCGAGATACTTTGTTACGATGGGAAAATTTTGGGAAAAACCCGGTTTCTAAAGATTCGGGGAAAAACCCGGTTTCTGGGATTTTGTAAATATTTTGCGTCATGTTAAATTGCCTTCTGTGTCAACTTTAGTTTCTGTCTGAGAGCCATCATCATTATCTTGCAAGAAACCGTGATACCAAGGTGTCACAATTCCATTTTCTCGTCCTAACCTCACAATTTCCCACAAAACTGGCTCTTTACTTATTTGATGTTCCAGAATCAGTTCCCAGTAAGTATTTTCTCCTATATCGGTGCGTTCAATTACTCGGTTTTCTCCACCATTCCAGAATCTCTCAACAATCAAACGCTTGGATTGTACTATTTGGTCAATTAATATAAGTTTGGTGGCGACTACTCCCTCGGGTTCAAAATCGAGATATTCAATGGCATGATTGTATTTGGGAATGCAATCTAATTCAATATTTTCATCTGGTTCGAGGTCAAAATACTCTGAGGGTGTTAACTCGACGGATTGCCAATGAATACTGTTATTGAGCTTGTATTCGATCGCGATTTTGATGTTGGTCTCAGTTTTCATCTATTTTTACCTCTTTTGCCTAAATCTCGACCTTCAAAGGCTTTCATGATCTGCCTGTAGGTTTTTAGTTCGATATCTTGATTGTTTAGCATTTCCTCTAATTGATTCGGTGTTTGCTTCAGCAAAAAGTTGATGTCAATACCTTTGAGGTTTGGGTTGCTTCTAAGATCCTTGAGCTGTCCGAGTCCTGCTAATTGAGTTTCTATGGGAACGTTTGGCTGAATACTCACGATTTAACAAGCATTAATTTAGTATATTAACAAAACTATGCTCTTCGCCCCAATGCTCTTGGGCCTAGGAGCATCTCCAGAAAGCTAAGAAAGGCTATTATTTTGGCAACGGTTCACCAAAGTTGATGATTCGCTGTTCTGGTGCAGTGGGAAAGACTGCGGGAAGGACTACGGGAACAACAGTTATTCCCCCACGCCGTTCTTGCACCGCAACCCTGACTAAAGGCACTGTTATCGGTCGGATTTGGTCGTTTTCGGCGGTCTGCTGGGAAGGATTTGTTTTGTAGACTGCCACCGGAGGTTCGGCCTCCGGTTCAACAGCGGTTGGGGGGGAGGCGGTTGCCGATCGATCCTGCGGTACTTCAGAGGTCGATCGAGGTGGGGTTGCAGCAGTTTGGGCGATCGAACTTGGGGCAATCGACGGCACCAACACCCAGCGATTTGCGGCCCCGATTTTTTGGAATACAGTGCGATCGGACACTACAGCAAATCCGGGCGCCAAATCCACCACTATTCTCGCTTTTGTGCCTTGAATTTGACTGATTCCCACGGAACGCACCATGCCTTCAGGATATAACTGAGTTGCATCTATGCCGATTTCAGTATTGGGCAAATCCACAGCAATCTGAGTGGAATTTAGCACGGAATACTTGGGCGTTGTTCCCTCTGGGAGGTTAATTACTAGCTCGTTTGTCGCCGGATCGAATTGCCAAGTTGGGACTGTGGAAGCGTTGGCTGGTTGCTGTCCGATTTGCACCGAAACTGCGGCGGCGACTGCTAAACTCAGACTAAGTATTTGAGAATAATTGGGCATTGGGCATCGGCCAAATAGGGCATTGGAAAAAGCGTGTTATCGGTAGCAGATATATTATGTTATCGTATTTAGCAGACAGTAAGCTGTCGTACATTTAAATTGTATATTTAGAGCGGGCGGGACACCCCACAAGAGTTTGATTTTTTTTTGATATGCAATTTAAATGCAGAACAGCTTAGCCATAAAACGGGTTTTTTTGAGATATTTCGCTACTGTCGATAAAAATCGTAAAAACCCGGTTTCTTAGATGGTGCGCGGGTATCCGGCCGATGAAGGACTGAAGTCCGAACGATCGAACCTAATTTTGCCCTAATTCCGGCGGCCTCCCCATTAAACCGGTCATCAAGCGCAAGGCTAAAAATCGGACTGGGGGAATTGTTCGCAAACACCACAATCCGAAGCGGCGAAATGCGATAATTGGTAGCCAAGTATTGGAAAATAATCTGTCTAGGAAATCGGTAAAGCCTAACACGATTAAATTTTCTTTTTTGCGCCAGTTGTGATACCGTTTCAAGACTCTCAAATCGCCGATGTCTTCGCCTTTTTGGTGGGCTTGCTGCAAGATTTGGGCGATCGCCCCAGCGTCTCGAATCCCCATATTTAGTCCCTGTCCGCCGACGGGATGGCAGCAGTGGGCAGCGTCGCCAATCAGTGCTAATCTGGGCAACACGTAGCGATCGCTCTGCATTAACTGCACTGGAAACAAAAACCGATCGCTCTCCAATTCCAAACGCCCTAACAGCCCGCCCGTGCGTTGTTCCAACAAAGTCAAAAACTCTGTTTCGTCCATTGACTGCAAAGCTTTGGCTTCCGCGTGGGGCGCAGTCCAAACTACTTGACAACGGTTCCCTGGTAATGGTAATACTCCCATCGGGCCGCTCGGCCAAAAGCGCTCGAAAGCAATATCATTGTGCGGTTTTTCTGCTTTAATGGTGATCGCAACGCAGGATTGCCAGTATTTCCAGCCGTGGGTGCTAATGTTGGCTTCGGTGCGGATGCGCGATCGCGAACCGTCAGCAGCAACTAATAATCTAGTGCGAATTGTCCGAGTTTCACCGTTTTGTTTGACTTCAATTTCGGCGCAATCGGTTAAATATTTTACTTCGACTACTTCCGCCGGACAAATCCAACTGAAATTCGGTTTTTTTGCTAAGGATTCATGCAAAGCTGACAGCATGACTCGGTGTTCGCCTACATAACCTAAAGC
>JAJAYT010000180.1 GCA_026786085.1 Microcoleus sp. CAN_BIN18
TAAATGGGCGAGATACCTTTTCACAATTTTGGGGAAGTTAGAAAATAGCATTTTAGTTGATTTTTAATATTTTATAGCTCTGTCATTATACATTTGTTTGCCAATCCTGGCAATCTTTTTCTATCATTCAACACTTCTGGGGCGATCGCTATCTCACTCAACAACAAATATTCTCAAATGCTTTGATGTGTTTTAGAAGGCGATCGCAAATAATCTCTCCGAACTTATCAACGAAGTCAACTATTTTTACTTGCTTAATCTCTGCTGAAAACAGAGAACTTAAACGAAGCGATCGGTTCGGCATAACGTTCCCAATCACCTGCCGCAGATAGCCTTGAACTCTCAACCATTAACCTCCCGGCGGTCGGTTTGCATTGGGGTTGTTAGCTTGCGGGCAACAGGTACAAATCAAACCCCATCACCTGTCGAGTTAAGCACTTGTCCAGTCATCCACTGTGCGTCATCTGTCGCTAGCCAACCGATTAACCGAGCGGCATCTTCTGGCTGCCCCCATCGCCCTTGAGGGTTTAAGTCTCGAATTGATTCATATAGCTCGCCACTCGCCCAACCTGTATCGGTTGCCCCAGGATTTACGGTATTCACAGTAATCCCTCGCCGAATTAGATGTGCTGATAAACTCAAGGTGAGTTGATGCAATGCGCCTTTCGAGGCGATGTATGATAGTTCACCCGACATTGGATTGAGATGCTGCCCAGAAGTTAAGAGAATGACCCGACCACCCATAGGGCTGCAATGTTGAGCCGCAAACGCTTGCACTAACAATAATGTTCCTCGCACATTAACTTGTAAATGCGTATCAATTTCTCCTGCGGTGAGTTCTTCTAGATTCCCCATCGTGCTGTAAGTATGGTTCGCAATCAAAATATTGATGTGGCCCAAGGTTTGAACAGCAGCATCCACGATTTGGCTAGGCACAGCAGGATCGAGAAAATTCCCTTCAGCATTTACGATCCTTGTACCATGCTCCTGAAGCGTCGCTATTAATCCAGCAATTCCGTCAGGGTCGGCTCCCCATTCTTGCTTGGCATCATAGGGTGAAAAAGAGTGAATAAATACGTCTGCACCCATTATTGCTAATTGTTGTGCGATCGCAAAGCCAATTCCCTTACGCCGACTCACACCTGTAACTAGAGCAACACGACCTTTTAATACTGATTCAGGCAAAACAAGAATACCTCTACCTATTTGGACGATCTACTACTAATAGATCTTTGAACACTTTACCGAAAGTCTTCAAATCACTGCCATCACTCAAAACAAAGCAGGCTAACGACCCCGTTCACCCGCCGCTAGTAACCTCTCGGACTCAATCAACTATCTCTCAACGGTCGGTGTGCAACGGGATTGTTATGAGGCCATCTCTAGTGGTTTTTCGACCAAACCCACATCACGAGGCGAGGCAACATAAATGAGTTGATCGACCCATTCTTCATTTTCGTAGAGGAAGCCACGACGAATACACTCTTTTTGCATTCCGACACTTTCAGCTAATGCAATGGATACTTGATTATCTAGATTGATGATAGCTTCGATCCGGTGATAACCAAGCGACTCAAACCCCGCAATTAAGGCGGCTCGAACCGCTTCTTTGCCAATGCCTTTCCGCCAATGTTGATTATGAATTTCATATCCGATCACTGCCCACTGGTAGTTTTCACGTCGAATTGTGATCAAGTCAACGTTTCCAAAATGCTGTCCCGTATAGCGATCAAAAATTCCAAAGATGAAGAATAGATCAGATAGAGCTTCTTGTTGATGTCGCTGACATAGATTCGTGAACCATTCACGATCGCAATGTTCCAAGCTCACCAACCCATCGTCATATTGATGCTGACTTTCCATGCGTCTAGCAAAGCCAGCAATCCAATGCTCGTAATCACCGGGTTGCTGAGGGCGAAGGATTAGCCGTTCGGTTGTGAGGGTCAATTTCCAGACCGCTTTAGCCATTATCCACATCAATTCAACTCGCAAACTTGATCAATTTTATCTTGATACTGAGCAGTTAAGCCGTAGGGTGTGTCGCCATCGATAATCCTTCATCAACAGCGACAATTTCATGGCGACGCACCTGCTCTTTTCCAGAAATCAGGAAACAAACCCAAAATTTTGATAAGGTGCGTCGCTACTCGAAAAGTCTATTTTTATTGACAGATTTTTGCAAGGCGACGCACCCTACGGCTACAGATTTGAGGTTAAGATGACGACCTTTCCTCGATCGCAATATAAGGCTCACCGTGAGTACCCGTATAGATTTGAGTCGGGCGATAAATGCGGTTTGTCTCTAGCTGTTCCTTCCAGTGAGCTAGCCAACCGGCAACCCGGGCGATCGCAAAAACTGGCGTAAACAAATCCGTCGGAATTCCCATTTTTCGGTAAACCAGACCCGAATAGAAATCTACATTAGCATAAATTCCTTTGTGACCCAATTTTTCCTCAACCACTTCTTCCAACTTGACAGCAATGTCGTAATAATCATCGTGACCGAAGTTTTCAAACAACTGTTCCGCTAACCCTTGGAGAATAGTTGCTCTCGGATCTTTCACCTTATAAACTCGGTGTCCGAAGCCCATGATTTTGTCTTTATTTGCAACGCTCTTCTCGACAAAAGCCCGCACGTTTTCTACCGAACCAATTTGCTCCAACATATCAATCACTTCTTCATTAGCTCCCCCATGCAGTGGCCCCGCCAAAGTACCAACTGCTGAAGCAATTACCCCGTAAGGGTCTGTCAGCGTCGAAGCTGTTACCATTGCCGAAAACGTAGAGGCATTGATTGTATGTTCGGCGTGGAGAGTCAGACAAACGTCAAAAATGTTAGCTAACAGCGGATCTGGTTCTCGCTCGTTTAGCATATAAAGAAAGTTAGCCGAGTAGTTCAAGTCATCCCTCGGCCGCACTGGGTCATTACCTCGCCGCATTTGCTGGAACGCTGCTACCATTGTCGGAATTTTGGCTAACAGTCGCACTACAGCTTCTCGAATGTATGCTGGGTTTGCCAGAGCTCGGCGCGAGTAAAATAAACCCAAAGCCGCTGCTGAAGCTTGCAGAGCATCCATTGGATGTCCTCTTTCGGGGAAGCATTTCATCATGTCCCGGATACGATATTTGATCCGGCGGTGATACCGAATTTCATGCTCGAAAGCTTCGAGTTCTTCCTTGGTCGGAAGTACGCCCCAGATTAATAAATATGAAGTTTCCACAAAAGAACTTTTCAGTGCCAGTTCCTCGATGCTAATCCCGCGATATTCCAGCACCCCTTTTTGTCCATCGACGTAACTAATACTGGACAAGGTGGCGGGAACACCTTCTAAACCTGGTTTGAATTCGCCGACGACCATTGCGATACCGTATTGTGTGAGTTGAATCTAATCAAATTACATTACCAGAAAGCAAGATAGTGTCACCATCTTGACAAAGAATCATTCGATCGCGAGTCAGGCACTGCGGCGCTCATCAACGCGGTTTTGCCACGGAGTTGCCGATCGCACCGCTAGATATTTTAGCCCCTCAAACCCGCTTTATGCGTCCGAGAATCCGGGTTTAAGAGGGCGATTCGCGGTTTCTAGGGCAGCAAAAACTTGGGCCCAGTCAGTAAGAACATTTGGCTGCGGCCGACTGGGGAGCCTGTTTCGGGGAGAATTAAGCCGATGATACCTGCTTTTTTGAGGATGAGCGCGTCTTGCGATCGCCCCCAAAGCAAAGTTTCTGCCCAATTGCCCAAATCTGGTTGGTGGCCCACCAGGGCCAAGCTGCGGCTGCCTGTTTCGTGCCACTGCTTGTACCACCTCAGCCAGTCCCCGATGTCTCCTGAAGGTGCGAGGGCGGCGGATTCTTCTATTTTGGAACTCAGACCCGCTGCCAGCAGGATTTGGGTGGTTTGCGCGGCGCGCAGTAGGGGACTGGAGAGCATCAGATCGAACTGAATTTCGAGCTCGTACAGCCGCTGGGCGATTTTTCGGGTTTTACGATCGCCCTCTTTAGTCAGCGGGCGTTCTGAGTCTGTGTCGTATTCTTCGGGTTCCGCTGCGATGCCGTGACGGACTAGGTAGAGATGCACTGTGGCTGTCCTTTTGATAATTGTGCGATGGCTACGCCCCGGCTTACGCCTACGCACTTATGGGTGAAGTTTGGCGCGCTCGACATTTTTCGCCCATTTTACAACTGGATTGACATTTGGCGCTGTCGTCTAGTTTACGCTTATAGGCTGTGCGATCGGCATTCCCATGCTCTTGCTGGCAGAAAAACCTCACCTACAAACTCCACAATTAATGATCGTAAATCGGATTCTCTTTAGGACTAATTAAGTTTAGTAATTTTTGCTTAATCTGAGCATCAAATACTTCCCATTTCATCCTTGCATAGTCGCTGCTCTCATTCCTGCCAGACAGAAATCCTACTGGAATTTCAAAACCTCCAGCTTGACTTCTGCCACCGCCAAAAAAGCGTCCTTGAGCATCTTGTCCGAAGGCTTCTTTAATAAATTCGTCTGGATCGAGAGTAAGTTTATTCGTTCGCAGCGAGCCGATTACTACTTCAATTTCTTCGTCTTTGTCGTGAACAATTGCGTAGACAACTGCTGTGTGTACGTTCTCTTCTGTGACTAAAAAGTCCGCCGCTTGGGGGATAGAATCGCGATCGTCATAGCGGAGGTAGCCGATGCCTGCGATCGAGAAATTGTTCTGAACGGTGCGGTGTTTGAGCGATCGCTCGATCGCATCCATCACCCACTTAGAACGAGAGGACTGTAACACCGCATTCAGCAACTGTGGGTCATAAAAACGGCTCAAATAAGCCGCAGCTAAAAAATCCTCCTCCTGAGCTTGTCTGAGGGCGTTGGTATCCGATCGCAAACCGTGCATCAAAGCCGTAGCACACTTGACGTGCTGGCTAACACTGCCATCGAGAGTTAGCATTCCCGCCTGCAAATACTCCGTAAAAATCGTGGCTGTAGCGCGGATTTCCGGGCGCAAATCCGTAAAATCTGCGTTGATTTCCCCCTGCAAACTGTGGTGATCGATCACGGCTGCGATCGGAACTCCCGCCCCTAAAATAAACTCGGTTAAGTTACAAGTCGTACCTTGATTATCGATAAAAACGCAGCCTTGATACGCCGACAAATCTTTAGTTTTTGTTGTTTCCAGCGTCCAGCGCTGCAATGGCAACCCTGTTAATCTAACTAAAGCAATATTTTCTTGGTGGCTGAGGGCGCCCGCGTAGATCATCTCGCATTGGATATCGTACTTTTCGGCGATTAATTTGTAAGCCCAAGCGCTGGAAAGTGCATCGGGATCTGGAAAATCTTGCAGCAAAATTAAGTGGCGATTGCCTTTGTGCCGATCGAACATTTGGCGTAATTGCTCGATTTTGCGATCGTGCAATTCCTCGCGCAGACTGGGGCGATTCTCTTCGGAAACAACTTCGGCTTTGCCGCGCCGTTTCCCGGGCGTATTCGCGGATGGTACAACCTCGCGGAGGGGGTCAACCTCAGCTTCGAGATTACCAGATGTTTCATCTGAATTGTTAGGGGGATGGTCTTTCATAGTTAAAAATTCACAATTTAATTCTTTCAGGAGTTACGCACCACAAGCTTTTAAACCCGGTTTCTTGAGACTTGAATTTCATAAATCTTTGATTGATACAGCAACCGCAGATTCAACGCAGATTAACGCAGATGATTTCCAGATAGGAAAGCGATTGAATGCCATCTTATCTTTTGTAGATTCGTTCACGATCGCACCGATGGCGAAAAACCGCGAAGCGTTTCGAGGAATCAAGGAATCTCAAAACTCAAAACTTGCGCAAAAAACCCCCGCGCTTTCTTGCGACAGGGGTTTTCAAAGGCCGATTACATATTTTTGCCATTCTTGGTGCATACCACTTTTAACGTGTTTAGTCACTTCAAAATAAAGACCACTGTGAGGTTTCCTCGGCGGATGGCGCAGTGGCATTCCCGCTTCTTTCGGCGTGCGGCTGCCTTTATGGACATTGCAGCGCATACAAGCCGTAGCGAGGTTTTCCCAACTTTCGACTCCTCCGCGCGATCGAGGAATCACGTGATCCAGCGTCAAATCGTCGCCCGTATAACCACAGTATTGACAAGAGTGCGCGTCCCGGTGCAAGATGTTCCGGCGGGTAAGCGGAATATCCTTATAGGGAACTCGGACATAGTGCCGCAGTCGGATCACAGTTGGTAGCGGGAAGTTTGGCGCAATAAATTTCCCGTTATGTTCTACCTGTTCTGCTTTTCCTTTCAGCAACAAAACTACCGCCCTTCGCCAATTGGTGATGTTGAGCGGTTCGTAGGAGGCATTCAGCACCAGAACATTGCCCATTGTTGATTATTAAAGAGAATATTTTTCCTGATGCTAACACAGGTTCCAATTTAGGGGGCGGGATCGGGAAGGGATCGCAAAAAACGGCGTAAAATCCTATACCTTCGCGGCTGCGCCCCTGCGGCTGCACGTATTTTTTGCCGAAGCGTTTGTCAGCGAGCGCTTTTCCGCCAGTTTTGGTCAGGATAATGGCAGTATGTGCGATCCTCTCCGTTGGCGTAGCCCCCGCAGGGGCGGGCTTTAAATCGAGGCGAACGCTAACGGCAAAACTTTACACAATAAATTTTATTTTTTTCCCTAAATGCCTAATCTTCCCGGCAACCAGCAGCCGAATTTTTTAGAGTATTAGTAACCTTAAATTAAAAAGCTTATCACTGCCCATGAAATTTCGGCTTTTAAAGTCAGTTTTTAGCGCGTCAATTATTGCCCTGGCAGCTCCGATTTTAGCAAACAGTCCCGCCCTTGCCCAAACGCCATCCTTCTTCTGTGGCGCTGCTGGCGGCCGCCCAGCGACAATTGCTGTCCAACAAGGCAAAAATATTCCCGTTATTCTGTGGGTAGCCGATAACTATTTCAACGAATCGGGAGAAGACGCGATTACTCGGTGCACCAGAGTCTCGGGAATTCTCAACAACTCGCAACCCCAAGGAAGCTGGGATAATATTGTCACAGCAGGTGCATCCCCCAGCGGTCAACTAATTATTTGTGCAGCTAATCCTCAAGACGGTTCCTGTAGATTATTATATCAAGTACCCAAAGGGCAAAATCCCGAACAAGCCCGACAAGAACTCTTAAGAAGAGTCAAAAATCCTAATGTAAGTGTTTCGCCTATTAAGGTAAATTAAACAGTTGACAGTTGACCGTTGACAGTTGATAGTTATTTTCTTCAGTAGGGTGCGCATTGCGCACCGGCGCAGTTTAATTGGTTTAACCGATTTCCAGGCGCTTTGCTTGGTAACGAGCAAAATCGGGGCTCGTAGTGCGGACTTCAGTCCGCTCGTGAGTTGCGGACTAAAGTCCGCACTACGAACCTTACTTATTACGGCTCGACATTGCCGTGTCTGTATTCTTAATGATTTTATTGCTTGCAGATATTTGAAACCCTGCTCAAATACTCCGGTTTACTGCTAAGAAAATTGCAACTTTGCTTTAGCAACTCTTCCAAACCTTCAACCTGTCTCAGCCAGACAGTCCCATTGCTTCCAGCCACAGCAATTTGCTTACCATCTCGACTCCAACCAACACTAACAACATTCTCCTCAAACTCAAATTGAGCAACCTGCCGCCCCGCTAAATTCCACAGCCGCACAGTCTTGTCAATTCCGACAGTAGCCAGCCTTTCTCCGTCAGGACTAAAACTAATTGACTTCGCATCTAAATGCAAGGTTTCAAATTCACTAACTAATTGTTTTTCTGACAAATTCCACAGCCCAACCTTGCCATTTAATGTTACTGTAGCAAAGCGATACTGCTGTTGAGCAGGACTGAAGCTGATACCAATTGCCTGAACCGGCAGTGTTTTTTCCAGTTGTCCCGACAAATTCCAAATTCGCACTGTAGATTTGCCGTCTAAAGTCGTTAAATAATCGCCACTGGGGCTAAAATTAACGCTTCTCACTAAGCCGTTATGACCGGGAAGTTTCACACTAGATGATATTACTTTTGGTAGTTTTGACAAGTTCCAAATTGCAGCACTGCTGTCTATTCCTGCCACCGCCAAAAACTTTCCTTCGGGACTAAAACTGATGCTGGTAACAGAGCCTTGAATTCCTTTAAATTTAGCAATATTTTTACCTGATAAATTCCATAATTTAACTGTGCTGTCCCTTCCGGCAGTAGCTAAAAATTTACCATCTGGGCTAAAGCTCACCATATTAACTGACTGCTGCAAAGCTTTCCATTCAGCAATTTTCTGACCGGAAAAGTTCCAAAGTCTAACTCTATCGTCTATTCCTGCGGTTGCCAGAATTTGGCTATCTGGGCTAAAACTGACGCTGGTAACTGCACCTACATGAGCTTGCCAATTCATCTTTCTTTGCGAAAGTGATGATGCTTTAATCTGCTGTTTTTCAGTAATTTTATCGAGAATTACTTGTAATGCTAACAGTGGTCTAGTTGCCGGATATTGTTCTAAATTGGGCTTGTTTTCAAGCAAATTTTTTAATCTTTTTCCAGAGGCGATCGCCCTCAATAAAGCTTCTGATAAAGCTTCGCCGTTTTCGGTTTTTTGAGATACCGCCAACAGTAAAGCATCGCTGCCATTTTGTTCGATTTCAATACTTGCTTGTGCTAGCTTAAAGCGCTGGTAAGCGAGAGTTGAAAAGCCGATCGCCCCAATCAACGATCCTACCAGTACCGCAGAACCGATTCCTATCCACTGTTTGGCTTTTTGCTTGGCTGCGTTAGCTTCAGTTAAGGCTTTTGCAGCATCACCCACAGCTTTTTTGGTTTCGCGCGTAGCTGCCAGCAGCAGTTGATTTTGGTCGCTCAAAATCAGTTTTTGGCTGGCTGTCAAAAAATGAAAATCTTCATTTCTCAAACTTTTATCTGCCGCCCAAACTAATGCTGATTGCAAAACTTCACCTCGCAACAGTTGGGAATCATCTTCACTGTTAGAATGCAGCCAAACTTTAATCGCTTCCGAGTAAGGCGAGAGTTTTTCTAATTTTTGTTCGATTAACTTCTGATTAAATACAGCTTCATAAATAGGATTAGAAATTGTTAAGTTTTCCCGGCGCTTGACGATTAATCCGCTTAATCGTAATTCCATTTGTTCCGCACTACCATCGGGGACTATTTCAACTTGTTCTAAAATTTGCTGATACAATCCGAGTCTTCTGACAATCCGCTGGTTTTCTCTAAAAAGCCGATCGCGAATTGTGGACAAATGTTCGGGCACATCCTGAGATTCCCAATTCTCCACGATTTTCAAACGTACTACTTTCTCAACCCACTCTCGGGGATTTTCGATTAATGCAGCATTTTCAAATAAAAGTTTGCACAGCTTTTGAGTCAAGAAGGGTTGCCCGCCCGTCCAATGCAAAACCTCTCTCAAAACTTCACCAGAGCGGTCTGTTATCTCTGCTAACCCCGCTGCTAGCGGTTGCGCTTCTGTTTCGTCAAAACCCGTTAATTCGATCGCCCTGCCAATATTAAAAGGCGTGCTGCTGCTGGAATTTTGCTCGCGGCACAAATCCGCCGGCGATGCTACGCCTAAGAGTGCCCACGTTAGGCGATCGAACTCCGAGTTGTTGGCGCGCTTGTTGTAGCACGATCGAATTAGCGCTAAAAAATCGTCGGCGGGAAAATCTAGGGCGAGAATGCTGTCGATTTCGTCGATAAAGATGACAATATTGGTGGAAATATTGGCTAACAGTACGGTTTCGATGAATTCGCTCAATCTTTGCACCGGAGTTAAGAAATTGCGATCGCGCCACCAAGTTCGCACGTTGACAATATCCGACAGATTAAAGTTATTTTCGAGGATGCGGAGTAACCCAGCATACCACTGTTCGGGAGTCACGCCGCGGTTGCCAATTTCCGAAATGTCGATCGCAGCACAAGCAATTCCGTCACGTCTCAGCCGTTGAATTGTCCGCACCTGCAAGCTAGATTTGCCCATTTGCCGGGAATTCAAAACATAGCAAAATTCCCCCGCCTTCAATTCATTATAGAAGTCGTCATCTGCTTGGCGCTGCACATAATTCGGAGCGTTATTGGTGAGACTGCCGCCGACTTGATAGTATGATGGTTTGGGATTTGTACTCATTACTTAATTTTCAATCAAAATTAAGGCAAAAGAGCATCTACATCGATCGCCCCAATTGTAACTCCTGCGATCGCGATCGGCAACACAGCCGATCGCCCGTAAATCAACATTTGCCCGTAATCCGGTTGTTCGGAATCTCCCAAAGGTCGATCGTACACCTCAACCTGTCCTTCCACCAGATTGACAATCCAATAAACCGGAATTCCCGCGCGGGCATAAGTCCGTTTCTTGATAGTGCGATCGCGCCCAAGCGTAGTATCCGATACTTCGATCACAATAGCAACATCTTCAGCGCCCGGATGGCGATCGAGATATTGTCGCGTATCCCCTCGCACAACAACTATATCCGGTTCTGGTTCGCTATTTTGCAGCGTAATCGGTTCCTGAGAATCAACATACCATCCGGGAGGTAAAATATTCTCTAAAGCTGTTCTGACAAGGCGAGTTGCTACTCGATGGGGCGGATTTTTTGGCATTTTGAAAACAAGCCATCCCTCTAGCAGTTCTACTGGGTCATCATCCGACAAAATGCCAGCTTGAATCATAGCATGATACTGCTTGACGCTCAAGCGCAAAATCAAATCATTCGGGATTGCTGCGACATTTTCAACAGGCGACATCATAGTCTGCGGGAGTTGATTACTCTCTTATTTTACCTCAATCTTAACATCTAACTTGCAGCCAAAATACGCCACATAATCAAAACAGTCAAACTTAGATAGCCAAACACGGTTATCCAATCTAGCCAATTATCGGAAGTTATCAAAAAAATATCGTTCATGGGCTGTTTTAATCTAAAAAGAGGTAGATTGTGATTTGCCGGTACAGTGGGGGCGGGTTTATGAGATTGTCAGTTTTAGGCCATTATTTTCGGTGAACCCGCCCCTACAATATCTGGAATTATATGATAACAGAGTACAGTGGGGGCGGGTTTATGAGATTGTCAGTTTTAGGCCATTATTTTCGGTGAACCCGCCCCTACAATATCTGGAATTATATGATAACAGAGCGATCGAACTTACCCGATCGCGCTCAAGTGCGATCGAAAATATTGCCGGTACAACTCGCATCTCGGAATACACTCGTTTCCCTGCAATTTCACCAACCCTAAACTGTCCAATTTAAACGCCTGCATCGACTTTAATTGCACCGGAGAATCCGCCGCTGCAATCTCTCTCATCCCCGCAGCCAACTCTGGATATTCTTCTAAATTCCACAGTTGGCGGCGCAAATGATCGCTATAAATTCCGGCATCGGCGATCGCACTTTCTTGTAATTCATCAAGTGTCAACTCTGACTGCGAAATGTGATATAATGCAACTCGCACTAAATAAGGATGTCCGCCCACAATTGCCATCAATTTCGCAACTTCGGCATCCGACCAATTCAAATTGTGGCGTGCTGCTAAATCTTGGACTTGCCCAGCGTTGAATTCCGGCAAATCTACAGGTAGTCCGACGTTGAAAGGCGATTGATTGATATTCATCGGGATGTAAACTTCGGTGGAGTGAACTACAATTAATCGCAGTTTTTTCCAGATGTCGCGCCGCTTCGATTCTTCGTGCCACGCCCGCAGCAGTCCTAAAAAGTCTTCGGCTATGTCGGGATATTGGAAAACGCGATCGATCTCGTCTAATCCTAAAATTAAAGGACTGTCGATTTGCGGTAAAATGTATTTTTCAAAGTAATCTTTGCAGTTGACTTTGCTGCCGAAAATCTCGTCCCAATAATCATCTAATTGATTGGGTAAGTGCAACTCGCGCCCGACGTAAGCGCAAAACCATTTTAAGAATTTATCTAAGTTGGCAAAGACGCTTTTATCTACTAACTGAAAAGTTAGCGGCACTGTACAATAACCTTGACGGGCTCCGTGATGCAAAATTCTTGCCATCAAGGATGTTTTGCCCATTTGTCTTGGTGCTTTAATTCTAATTAAGGCGCTGGGTTGTAAAATGGTTTGATAGCAACGTTCTTCGATGGGCGGGCGTTCTACATAAAATTGAGAAGCAACATCGACTTGTCCTCCTGGTAATTCCGGTTCGGCGGCGGGTAACGGAATATTATCGCTGCTAATTTCTAATACTTGGTTTGGCGTTAAATCTTCCAGTTCTTTGTTGACTTGTGCAGGAGTTTCTGCTAGCAAATTCAGAACTTCTTCGATCAGAATCGGAGTGTCGGCGGGAGAACACCATTCTCTTTGTTCGATTCGGTACAGATAGCCGCGCAAGTCGTGATTTAGAGGCGAGTTCAGAGGGAAACCGACGCGGATCGGGAGAATTATTGGTTTCTTGTCAGGGCGAGAGTCTTGCAGTTCTTTTGCTTGCTGAACTTGATATGTTAGCAGTTCGCTTTGGCTACCGGTTGGTGGTAATAGCAACAACAAATAATCGCATTCTTTGAGGAAGAAGTTAATGCGATCGAACCAATTATCTCCCAATCTAATGTTATTTTCTGCTGTGAAGACTGTATGTCCGATCGCACTTAGCGCCATTTCCAACTGTTTTCCTAATTCGCGATCGGGTTCGGCGCTGCGATAACTCACAAATACTTTCACACTTCGGCTGCTGGTTGTTTCCACCGCAGTCGGCAAATTGTCCGACTCATCGATATCTTCGGCATCGTCTAGTTTAGCCGATCGATGGTCGCCATTCGCCAGAGTCAACTCAAAAGCCGCGAATAACTGACGAATTTTACTCAAATCCGCACCTTCTCTACCCTGCTTAATTTTGCTGACTGTATCGATACCGACGCCAGACTCAGCCTCGATTTCCGTCAGAGTACCTCTAATGTTATATCGGTCAGACCATTCTTGGAGCGCCTCATTGAGCTTCTTTAAACCCGGGGCTGTGAGAATGCGACCGCGATCGCGTTTTGACTTGAGCACTTCGCTTGCAGTGAAAGGGGGCAGGAATATAGGAAGTTTAACGCCTTAACTGCCTATTTTAAGCGATTTTAAGGCAGATCGTCAGCCAGCCGGAATTTAAGGAATTTTACGAAGAGAGGGTTTTTGGGCGATCGACTCCTGAAACTCTGTCCTGATAACGGCTTCAACCTTTGAATATATTTGAGGAGAAAAAAGTTTTCTTAACTCCCCAATCTCCGCCACTAAAAACGACTTAATTTTTTAGAGTAGATACGTCAAGCCAAAAAGGAGCATCAAAATGAGTAAAATCTTGCACAGACTGGCAATGGCCGCGTTAGGAACCGCAGCCATTTTCACAATTAATACACTCAATAATTTAACAGAAGCATCAGCCGCTGGTAAATTTGACCAACCCGAAGTTCATCAAAACAAACTTTTCTCAATTCCCATACCAAGTCAGTTTCAAAAGTAGGAAATTTGTTACTTTAATCAAGGAGAAATTATGAAGTCTACACTTTACTCGCCAACAGCTACCGCTACAAAATCTGACTTAGTTGATGCTGATGCGATCGATGCCTGCACTGCACTTGCGTGGGTTGAATTGGTAGCGTTAGATGACAGCGCTCTCACGGGTGATGATTGGCTGGTTTTGTGCGATGATATTGATAGCGGGGAAATTTACCGCGGCTGGTTCCTGTGGCACGATCGCGAAGTTAGCGGTAATTGGGAAGCTTACGACCATTTGAGCGATCGCCGATTTGTCGCGAAAAGCCAAGTTTTTGCCAAAAGTGCGATCGATTCGATCGAAGATGCTAGAAATAAGGCGATCGCACAACTAGAATTTGTGCTCTAAAGCAAATACAATTCGCCCCGACAAAACAAGAATTCTGCGAAGATAATTCGCGACTGAATGAACTTTCATTCCCTACGCGAGACGAGAATAAAAAGGTTTAATATAACCGGATGCGATACAATTCCCGGAAACCGAATATTCTCAAAGAAAATAATAAAACATACGGCTGCGGGCAAGAGTTGACTGTATGATGCTATGTGGTTCGCCCCGAAAGCGGTTGAAAATGCTATCACCGCCGCTTTTTCGTGGCCGTTAAACTCTTACTCCTCACACATGACTCCAAAACTCCGATGGCTGTTGCCTGCCTTAATTAGTGTTTTGTCGATCGCCCTACCTGCCAAAGCTGATACACTAACATCCTGGCACTTCGACACCAGGCAAAATCAACTCAATTTAACAACAGATTCAGGAGTTCAGCCGGAAGTTAAACTCATTGCAAATCCCACCCGTTTAGTAATTGATTTACCGGGAATAGTCTTGGAATATCCCGAAACTCCTCAAAATTATAATTCAGCTATTCAAGAAATTAGAGTCGGGCAATTTGATAGCGAAACTACCAGATTAGTCATCCAATTAACTCCCGGTTATAAATTAGACCCGCAAAAAGTCCGAGTAATTAGAGAATCTGCCACTCGCTGGTCATTTCAGTTACCGAATCCTGAGCAAATAGCGGGCAATGAATCTTTTCAACCAGCAGCTATTACCCAAGTAGAACAAAAACCCGGTCAAGTTCCCGTAACTGTTGCTTCACGAAGTCCTAGAAACTATGCCGCTGATTTGGGGATGCGGACGGGTTCGGAGATGAGTACAATTAAGCCGCAAGTCGAAAGTGCGATCGACCAATACAGATCCCTCAGCGCCGGAATGTTCTTTCTGGATTTGGATACAGGAGACTATTTAGACATCAAGGGCGATCGAGTATTTCCCGCAGCCAGTACCATCAAATTACCAATTCTAATTGCTTTTTATCAAGATGTAGACGCGGGCAAAGTTAGCTTGGATGAAACATTAGTTATGAAGCGGAACTTAGTAGCCAGCGGTTCTGGAACCATGCAAGACGAACCAGATGGCACTCGGTTTAGCATCAAAGAAACCGTAGATAAAATGATTACCATCAGCGACAATACAGCCACCAACATGATGATTGAACGTTTAGGTGGAATTGCTAAACTCAACGAGCGTTTTCGCAGTTGGGGATTAACTGACACCAGAATTCGCAATTGGCTAGGTGATTTTCAAGGAACAAATACCACAAGTTCTGTCGATATGGTAAAGCTGCTGGCGATGCTATCTCGCGATAAATTAGTCTCTGAATCTAGTCGAGAACAAGCTTTAGAATTACTGCGACGCACCACAACTAGAACGCTGCTACCTTCGGGTTTAGGCGCGGGAGCAGTGATTGCTGACAAAACCGGAGATATCGGTTTTGTAGTTGGCGATGCGGGAATTATTGATATGCCAAATGGCAAGCGTTATTTAGCGGCAATTTTTGTAAAACGTCCATACAATGACCCAATTGTCAGAGATTTTGTGCGTCGGATTTCGCGGATTGTTTACAATTATTTAGACCAACCTGCGGCCAAAGTATCCGATAATTTTCGTTGATATTGGTTATTAGTTATTGGTTATTGGTTATTAAGCTGTTCTACATTTAAATTGTGTGTCAACAATCAATAAAACTCTTGTGGGATGGGCTTCTAGCCCGTCCAGAATTTCCAATTTAAATGCGCAACAGCTTAGAGCTAACAACGAACAATTAACCAATAACCAATAACAGCTAACAAATGACTAATCACTCTTTGCGCTCGATAGCCACAGTCAAATGAGCTACAACTGCCCCAACTGTAGCAAGTACAGCAGCAATTGGAAAGACTACCGATCCTGCAACGCCGCCTACCAATCCCGCCATCAGTGGAATATCTGCCAAAGTCCGCCCTTGCGAGTTTTTGATGACGAGGCGGCGGAGTTTTCCTCGCTGAATTAGTTCTTTGACTTTCCCAATTAAACTGTCGCCACTAATCTTAAATTCTTCCACTCTAACTTTTTCCTCTGTGGCAAATTCTGAGGCGAATAAAGGAGTTTCAACTGTTGCGTTTGCTGAATTTTCGGCTGCTGTGGAGTCTTGTAAAATCGTTACTTGTTGTTCTAGTTGTTGTGAGTTCATTTTTTGTAGGGCGGGCGAAAACCAGCCGTTTAATTTCTATACTCCTATCTTGTACGATCGCCCTTTACAACGACAGGCAAGGAAACCCTACAATCTGCATTCGTACTTTCCACCCCCATATTTTTACTCACAACCATATCTTTATTTGGTTAGATTAGGGCTGGTTTATCTATTCCTAAAGGTAGAGAAGATGTTTTTGAAACAACCCGTTTCTACATACAAGTAAGGTGCGCAGTGCGCACCCTACAAGTAATGTGTACACTGCACCCCCACGGATTATTTGTGTCGAATTAGCTCGTAAATTTCCACATAGTCTTTAGCTGGATATTTCCACGAATTGTCACAATTCATGCCTTGAATCATGAGTTTTTCAAATTCATCAGGATAGTCATACCACAATCCGATCGCCCGATCGAGCGCCGACTCTAAAGCAGAGTAGTCAGTTTGGTAAAATACGTAACCGTTGCGCTCTTCGGGGGTGTGGCTGGTGCCGTAATCGCGATCGAACACAGTATTCACCAAACCGCCAACTCCCCGCACCACAGGAACCGTACCGTACCTCAACCCGATCATCTGAGTCAGCCCGCAAGGTTCGTAATTGCTCGGAACCACAATTAAATCCGAGCCTGCGTAAATTAAGTGCGACAGTTCCTCATTAAAGCCTAGTTCCAAATGGCAGTCAGGATTCTCATTCAAAACTTGTTTTTCGTGCTGGAAATGTGCATTAATTCCCGCTTCCGTCGCCGAACCCAAAAGCACAAATTGCGCGCCTTTGCTAAGAGCATAATAAATCGCATGGTGGAGGAGATGAACGCCTTTCTGGTCATCTAAACGACCGATAAACGCCACAATCGGTTTGTCAGCATCCCGCAGCAAAAGCCGATCGCGCAAAGCTGTTTTAGTTTCCGCTTTTCCTGCCAAATCCTCCTGAGTATAGTGATCTGGAATATAGCGATCGCTCTGGGGATTCCATACATCATAATCAATACCATTGAGCACCCCGCGAAACTTGTCTTGATACAAATGCAAAGTGTGGCCCAAACCGTAGCCAAACTCCCCGACATGAGCTTCCCAAGCGTGGTGTGGCGAAACCGTCGTCACAAAGTTGGAGTACACAATGCCACCTTTCATAAAATTGATGGCAAAAGGGTTAAAATTGTCTTGCAGGCGATCGTACTGAAAATAATAATCATCTCGATTCAAACCCGTTGCTTGCAAAACCTCGCTACCGCCCATACCTTGATGTTTGAAATTGTGAATGGTATAGCAGACTCGCTGATTTTCCATCCAATTATATTTGTAAACTTCAAACAGCATCACTGGAATCAAACCAGTTTGCCAATCGTGACAGTGAATCACATCCGGGCGCTTATTACTTCTGAGCAAAAATTCCAAAGCAGCTTTGCTAAAAAATGCAAACCGCATATTGTCATCACTGCCACCGTAATAATAGCCACGGTTAAAAAAGTTATCTGGCGATCGAGGTTCTATGAAAAAACACAACAGCCCGTGCACCCAGCCGCAGTAGACATCGCAAAGGATTTCGCCGTCGTACCAGGGCACTGCCAGATCGCGATAGGCATCGTGAAGTCCCCAAATGTGGTCGTATCTCATGCAGTCGTACTTGGGCAGAATAATCTCGACGCAGTTGCCGGAATTCTGCAACTCCTGACTCAAACCGTAAACTACGTCGCCCAAACCCCCTGCTTTGACGACGGGGGCGCACTCTGAGGCAATTTGTACGATGTACATTTTTTTTGCTTACTCCTAGATGAATCCAAAAATATTTTCTTAACTTGACAAAGTATATGATTTCTCGGCAAATAAGCAAGTCGGCCATTGGGAATACAGGAAAAATAGGCGCAGCTAGCAGAAGTTGAGAGCGATTCGGGCCGGACTGTTGCTTAAAATA
>JAJAYT010000181.1 GCA_026786085.1 Microcoleus sp. CAN_BIN18
CCCATAAAAAAAAAAAAAATTTAATTTACCCCGCCGCCCCCCCCCCCGGGGGGGGGTTTTTTTTTTTTTTTATGGGGGTCAACCCCCCCCCCAGTCTTCTTAACCCAAGCGTATTGGGTTATTTTAGATCGCCTCACCCACTGCCGAACCGATCGCTAGTTTTTGCTCATCATCGTAGCCCCACCGCTGAAAAAATTCCTCATACTCACCTTCAGCACTCTGCAAACTTTCCAGCATTTGCGACGCTATAGTTTGACAGGCGGGCATTTGCAGGATTTGAATTAAATTGCGCGATCGCTCCTGAACTCTAGCAGAACCCGCAGCCATTTCCTCGCTTTGGTGGCGCGAATGATACACAACCATCGCCGCCGACATCGCCAAATTTTTCACCAGCAGTTCTGCTACGATCTCAGGAGTCGATCGCAGCGCCTCGATCACTCCGGGCGAGGGTCGATCTGCATCCCGTCCATCCTCCGTCGTCAGATAGGTGACAAAAAACCCCCTAGCACCGTTCTGAGTTTTCACCAGAGATGTAACAGATTCCTCAATTTCGGCTTGTGAAAGTCGTGAAGCCTCAATTTCCGACAATAAAGATTGAGTCAGCTCGATCGCCCCCTCAAAAGTTATACTTTCCGATGCTAATAAAGAAGATGGAATACTCATAAACATACTCGGTAACTATCAAGACTATTGTAAACAATTCTCGCTGCTCGATCGCAAATAAATATGGCAATTATCTCATCCAAACAACAGCCTCCCGACCCAAATCTACCCGAAGACATAGCCCCAGCCCCCCGCAAACAAGCCGCAAAACCCCAGACGGAATCGCTACTAGAATCGCAAGAACTACCCGACGAAATCAACAGCAAACAAGACGACAAAATCCGCCCCCAGCGGTTAGCTGAATACATCGGGCAAAAAGACTTGAGAGAAGTTTTGGCGATCGCAATTGCCGCCGCCAAATCTCGCGGGGAACCGATGGATCACCTGTTACTGTACGGCCCACCAGGCTTAGGCAAAACCACAATGTCGCTAATTTTAGCAGCAGAAATGGAAGTAGAATGCAAAATCACCAGCGCCCCCGCCCTAGAAAAACCGCGAGATATTGTCGGATTGCTGATCAACCTCAAAGCAGGCGACGTGCTGTTTATCGACGAAATTCACCGATTATCTAAAGTTACAGAAGAAATCCTGTATCCGGCGATGGAAGACTGCCGTTTAGACATTACGATCGGTCAAGGAAAAAGCGCCAAAATCCGCAGTATTCCGCTGAAACCCTTTACCTTAGTAGGAGCAACCACCAAAGTTGGGTCACTGACAGCTCCATTGCGCGATCGTTTCGGCTTAATCCAAAGACTACGCTACTACGAAATAGACGAACTAAGTCTAATTGTCCAAAGAACCGCCCAAGTTCTCGACACTAAAATCACCCCAGAAGGAGCCTTAGAAATTGCCCGCCGAGCTCGCGGAACGCCCCGGATTGCTAACCGATTGCTGCGCAGAGTTAGAGACTACAGCGAAGTCAAAAACTTAAAGCCAATCAGCGCCGAAGTTGCCTCACTCGCCCTAGAATTATTCAACGTCGATCCGCTAGGTTTGGATTGGACAGATCGGTGTCTTTTGACAGCAATGATCGAAAACTTTAACGGCGGGCCGGTTGGTTTAGAAACTCTCGCGGCTTCCACAGGAGAAGATACTCAAACAATTGAGGATGTTTATGAACCGTATTTAATGCAAATCGGATTTTTGCAGCGAACAAGTCGCGGCAGAATTGCCACAGCGGCTGCTTGGAAACATTTAGGTTTTGTCTCGCCTAAATTATTGTAACTTGCACGCTCTCGCTTCTTCGTGTTGCTAAAAAAGACAGTCAAGCAATTAAAACTGTGGACGATTAAAAAACTCATTCACGAGAGGATGCTGTTTAACAAAACCTAGAACACCCAGGAAGCTATCTATGAGGGCGGTAGCAAGAGGCGATCGATGAGTTCCAAAATGTGGGACGTTAGCTAAACTAGACTAAAGCCAATTTCCTTTGCAACCCATTTCCCAATAGCTACCCTATGCAAATCACCCTGAATCTCGACGAATCTCTTCTCAACGAAGCCCTGCTACTCACCAACCTCACCGCTCAAGAAGAACTGATTAAACTTGCTCTACAAGAACTTGTGCGTTCACGAAGTGGCTCCTCTGGAGCATCGCGCCGCAAGAAAAACCTGCTAGAGCTCGCGGGACAAATTCAGTTTGCTCCAGACTTCGACCACAAAGCCCTGCGCGAAACTCGTCATGTTACTGATTGATACATCCGTTTGGATCGCCGTCTTCCGCGATCGCAGCGGTCAAGTTCGCCAACAACTTGAAACTTTGATCGCCGAGCGTGAAGTTTTACTCACCCGACTTACTCAGCTTGAATTGCTTCAAGGTAGCCTAAACGAGCAAGAATGGACTCTCCTCTCTACTTACCTCGAAACACAAGATTACGTTGAGCTCACAATTCATTCTTGGCAAGCGGCGGCCCGCATTTACTATGACTTGCGCCGCCAAGGGCTTACCGTTCGCAGCCCAATCGATTGCTGTATTGCTCAAGTCGCGCTGGAAAACAATTTACTTTTGATTCACAACGATCGCGACTTTGAAACCATTTCCCAAGTGCGATCGCTCCTACACCTGCGCTTTCAACCTTGAGTCTTGCCTGCAAAACACCAATGAGCAACTGCTGCTTGAAGAGTGCTGGGCAGGAATCTACTTGATCCCTGGCTCATAATCATCAATCATCAACTATCTGAAACCAACCGCAACTCCCGCAACATCTTTTCTCGATCGCCCGCAATTTTCATAGCAGTTTCCCAAGTAAAAGTAAAAGATTGAAAAGAATCTGAATCAATCAGATCTTCATCCAAATCCACAATCACCTGCTGAAAAATCTCAAATAACTCTTCTTGCAACAAATCGATTTCATCCAAAGTATTCGCTTGGCGAATTTTTTGAATCAAACTTAAAATTGCCAAATTAAACCGATCTGCTTGATTTTTTTGTTTTTGTACAAAGCGCGATCGCAACTGCCAAACCCAAGACGCCAAAAGCGTTGGGCAGCAAGAATTTATTTTGCATTGATGTTGAGACTCGATCGATAATGGCAAGATTACAAGTATTGTAGTTGAAAATTATAATTCCCAATTACCCATTCCCAATTCTTCATGTTACTATCCCTCAGAATAGAAAACTTTGCCTTAATTGACTCCCTGGATCTAGACTTTGGCCCGAGTTTGAACGTATTTACAGGGGAAACCGGCGCCGGTAAATCGATTATCCTAGATGCGATCGATGCAGTTTTGGGCGGGAAAGTCGATCGGCGATCGATTCGCACCGGAGCAGCACGGGCAATATTGGAAGCTACCTTTGAATTGGACAAAGCTTCGGCAAGTTGGCTGGGCGAGCAAGAAATCGAACCGATAGACGGAAATTTAGCCGTTTGCAGCCGGGAAATTAACGCATCTAGCGGTGCTCTGCGCACTCGATCGCGTTTGAACGGAATTCTCGTCAACCGCCAGTTAATGGAGCAACTGCGCGATCGGCTCGTCGAAATTACCGCCCAAGGCCAAACCGTCCACCTCGGACAAGAAACCCTCCAGCGAGAATGGCTCGACTTATACGGCGGCAAAAATCTGACTGAAGCTCGATCGACAATTGGCATCGCGTGGCTCGGAGCTAGCACCGCCAAAACAGCCCTCAAACGCAGGCGTCAGTCGGAACAGCAACGGCTGCAAAGACTCGATTTATTAGAATACCAAGTCCGAGAACTCGGCGAAGCCAACATCGAAGACGGCGACGAACTAGAACAGCTAGAACAAGAATCAATCCGGCTTACCCACATTGTCGAATTGCAGCAGCAGAGTTACCGAGTTCACCAAGCCCTTTATCAAAACGAGGGCGACACCGCATCAGCCGCCGACTTGTTGAGCAAAGCCGAAGTAATTTTAAGCGACATGGCAGTTTACGATCTACAGTTGCAACCAATCCTGGAAATGGTCAGCGATGCTTTAGCTCAAGCCACAGAAGCCAGCCGGCAAATTAACAGCTACGGCGAACAATTAGAAGCAGATCCCGAAAGACTCGAAGAAGTAGAAGAGAGAATTCGCGAACTCAAACAAATTTGTCGCAAGTACGGGCCGCTAAAAGAGGCGATCGCCTACTACAACAGCATCCAAAACGAACTAAACGAACTTTTAGAAGGAGGCGAGTCAATGGAAGCCTTAGAACTCGCATATCAGACCGCTTTAGAGCAATTAAAAGACGCTTGTGGCTACCTCACGACCCTGCGACGCGAAGTAGCCCTGAAACTCGAAACCCACCTCATAACCGAACTTAAGCCGTTAGCGATGGAAAAAGTCCAATTTCAAGTCGCAATATCGCCTTGTACCCCAACCGCCACCGGTGCCGACCAAATCGCCTTTTGTTTCAGCCCCAACCCGGGGGAACCTCTGCAACCGTTAGGGGCGATCGCCTCCGGGGGAGAAATGAGCCGCTTTCTGCTCGCCATCAAAGCCTGTTTTTCGCAGATAGACGGCGCGGGAACCTTAATTTTTGACGAAATCGACGCCGGAGTCTCCGGGAGAGTCGCCAGCGCGATCGCCAAAAAACTCTACCAACTCTCCGACAAACACCAAGTTCTCTGCGTCACCCACCAGCCTTTAATTGCTGCGATGGCTGATTTTCACTTTCGCGTCAACAAACAGACAATAGAAGCAGAACCAAGTATCGGCGAATCCGCAGCCAACTCGGAACCGGGGGAACGTACAGTAGTTAGAGTTGCCGCCCTCAACAGCGAACAGCGACGCGAAGAACTCGCCCAACTCGCCAGCGGTCGATCGGCCCATGAAGCCATCGCTTTCGCCGAATCCCTACTGGTAGAAGCCGCCGGATTGCGCCAAACTCAGTTCGCCAAACCCTGATCTGACTCTCGGCGCGATCGTTCGTGCTGTTTGATTCTCTTGTAGGGGCAGGCCCCGCGGTCAGTGAGCGAAGTCGAAGCTCGGCGCCCCAACAGAGTGAAACACCTACAAAATCGTCGATGAAAAGGGTAGGCATTCTTGGCACTACCCCTACAAAACCATGATTTACCTGAGAATGAAACAGCCCTGGGGCGATCGGGGGGTCAAAAGGCGGACTTTTTTCAGCCGGAGGTTACACTAAAAATAGCAACGGTATGTAAAAAAAACTAAAAGCCCTGTGACCTCAGTCCTGGGATGAAAGCTAAGAGCATTCATTCAGTTGACAGTTGACAGTTGACTGCTTGGGTGCCACCTCTACCTAAAAGGAAGAGGATTGGAGTAATTAATAGTTTTCTTTTAATTTCTCCCTAAAAGGGATAGGCTTTAAACCAATTGTTTCTGGTAAAATTCGCAGAAGTTATAGTTAAAAAACACCATTGTGTAGAAAAGGGCACACATCACTAGCAACTGATAGTGTCACAATTGCCGCTAATCCCACAATGCCGTCGCTTTTTCAGCAGTCCTTGCCTCACGCAATTTATCTTCCTGCGGGCGATCGTGATTAAATCTTCGATCTAACCTACTTAAACCAGGCACGCATCATGTCAAAATCAGTTAATCAACCATTTAAACAGGATTCGATATCTCTAAAAAAATTGTAGCAATCTTACAGCCACATTACCGTCCCACAATCCATTCACCAGCAAGATCAAGCGAATTCCACTTGCTCTGTGGTCGGAGTTCTGTAAACTGGGAAGTGGTTCACACTTATTTCACTTTTGTGCGACTTACCCACTAATCAACTTACCGACTCTCCTAGCTTAGAGACAACCCTTACACTTAATCTTCTGTAAAGGTCTATGACATCTTATCCTCCTGCATCTCCCCCCACCAATTACTCTTCTCACGACGGCGGTGTGACAATAGATGTCACTCCTGTCGGCGCTGAAACTCATCATCAGGAATATTTTTCTCCCTCTTCCCCTAGCAGTGCAATTATCCCGTCACAAGGAAACTTCTCCAGCATTCTCGCGCCCCTAAATAAGGATAGTTTCAAATTAGTAGTTAAGGAAGCAGAATACAAACTTAAGGTTGTCAATGACACCCTGGGAATGCTCGACAATATTCTTGAGAGCCAGGGATTTGACGCCATCCTTAATGAGATGTTGCAGTCGATTACTCTCAAGACAGGGGAATTACTGAATGCCGATCGCACCACGATATTTTTAGTAGATGAGGAAAAAGACGAACTCTGGGCGATCGTCGCTAAAGACGAAAATGGCAAAAATCTCGAAATCAGAGTTCCCTCCCACGTCGGCATTGCAGGAGAAGTAGCCACGTTCCAAAAAGTGGTTAACATCCCTTACGATTTTTATAACGACGAGCGATCGGCTAAC
Source organism: Microcoleus sp. CAN_BIN18 (assembly GCA_026786085.1). Classification (GTDB taxonomy): domain Bacteria; phylum Cyanobacteriota; class Cyanobacteriia; order Cyanobacteriales; family Microcoleaceae; genus Microcoleus. The sequence goes on from JAJAYT010000181.1 coordinate 6,386, forward strand.
GCCAAAAAATTTGACGAAAAAAATGGATATCGCACTTATACAATGCTGGCGATGCCCCTGCTAAACGAAGAAACAGGAGAGTTAGTAGCAGTTGTTCAACTGATTAATAAACTAAGACCTAACCACGAAAATTACGCGACTTTAGACGAACAAATCGACCGGCACGGATTTACTCAAGAAGACGAACAACTTTTTACAGAATTTACTCCCTCAATTCGCCTAATTCTAGAATCGTCCAAATCTTTCTACGCAGCAACTCAGAGACAGCGGGCAGCCACGGCGCTGATGAATGCGGTCAACGCTCTTTCTCAGAGCAGTCTAGACTTAGAAGATACCCTAAAAAGGGTGATGGATCAGGCTCAAGAACTGATGAATGCCGATCGCAGTACCTTGTGGCTGATCGATGCAGACAGAAATCAACTGTGGACAAAAATCCTGATCGCAGGTCAACTTCAAGAAATACGCATACCCAAAACAGCGGGTTTTGCAGGTATTGTCGCCCAATCCGGCGAACCGCTGCTGATTCCTTTTGACGTATACGATGACTCCCGCGCCGAAACTTCCAAAGAAACAGACAAAAAAACTGGCTATCGCACTTGCAGTATGCTCTGTATGCCAGTGTTTAATGCAGACCATAAATTAATAGGAGTTACGCAACTAATTAATAAAAAAAGAGTAGGAGAATTCCCGCCCTACAACCCGCTAGATTGGCCGCACGCCCCCGAACAGTGGAAAGCGAGTTTCAATCGCAACGACATGGAATTTATGAAGGCGTTTAACATCCAAGCAGGAGTCGCCCTGCAAAACGCCAAACTATTTGCCGAAGTCAAGCAGCAAGAACAAAGACAAAAAGATATGCTGCACGCCCTGACTAACGGCGTGATTTCTACAGATAAAAGAGGCCATATCGTAGCGACAAATCCTAGTGCTAAAAAATTGCTGGGAGTCAGCGATGCTGAATTAGCTGAAGGTCAATCTTTGCGTGAATTAATTAAGTTAGAAAAAGGCGATTTTACCAAATGGTTCGATCTGGCTTTGTCTCCCGAAGATGATAAAGACCGCCAACAATATTACCCAGATCAAGTATTGATAGCTTTAGAAGGAGCCGCGCAGAGTATTAATCTTTCGATTAACTCAATGACGGATGCTACTGATCCGAATAAGGTCAACGGGGCATTAGTTGTGATGGAGGATATTAGTAGGGCCAAGCAAGTCAAAAACTTGATGTACCGCTACATGACTCCAGAAGTAGCCGAAGCTCTTCTTGCTTCTGGCGATACAGGATTGGGCGGTAAGCGCAAAAACGTTTCGGTGCTGTTCTCAGACATTCGCAGCTACACCACACTTACGGAAAAATTGCAAGCCGAAGAAGTTGTGGTAATGCTCAACAAATATTTTGAAGTGATGGTAGATGTCGTATTCGAGTACGGAGGTACTCTGGACAAATACATCGGTGATGCTCTGATGGCTGTTTTTGGCTCTCCAGCGCCCCTAGAAGATCATGCTTGGTGCGCGATGCAAACCGCAGTCAAAATGCGTGACAAACTGGCCGAGTTTAATCAAGAGCGTATCGCTGATGGCGAATTGCCGATCGGCATTGGGATGGGCATCCATTCCGACGAAGTTGTCAGCGGCAACATCGGATCGAGCAAACGGATGGAACTAACTTCGATCGGGGATGGGGTAAATCTAGCCTCTCGCTTAGAAGGCGCCAGCAAGCAATATGGCACTGACTTAATCATCAGCGACAACACGTACAGAGATTACAAAGATCGACTCTACGTGCGAGAACTCGACTTCATTACCGTCAAAGGCAAAAGCGAACCAGTAATCGTTTACGAACTCGTTGGTATCCATGAGGGAGCATCGCCCATTGGCAAGCCCCTAACCGAAAAACAGCAACAAATTGTCGAAAATTACAACAAAGGGCGCGAAAATTATAAGACGCCAGTCACTCAAACACTCTCAGAGGAAGAGATCAGAGAATTATTAGCCAGAGTCGAGCAGATGCCGGAGGTAGAGCTAAAAAAACTTTCTTACAATCTCGAACAACAGTTGGAATACCAGCTCAAAAGGCTATTATATCAACTGAAAAAACTGTCGGAATACGACCCTAAAAACCTGTCCGAAGCAGACAAACTGATCGTACTTTTGCAGCCAGAAATCCAACTGCTGAAACTCGAAGGTATGAAGAACCTCTCCGAGGATGAAGCCAAAATGCTGCTGCAAGCAAAAGTCAAGCAGCTATCAGCAGATGACATTCAGGACTTGCAAGAGGGCGAAGTCAAAAAGCTCTTGGAAGCAGACATCAATAACCCCTCAAATCCCAAAATCAAGAGGCTGAAAGCCTCAGAGATTCGGCAACTATTGCAGGCAAAAATTAAAAGTCGCGCCTCCGAGACAGTTGCAGAAATGCTAGATGATGAATTTGAGAATCTGGGACTCGATCGGGTCAAAAAGCTGCTAAGCGAAGTTAAGAAAGCCTTAGAACCCAAAGCCAAGCAAGCTTTTAAAGACGCCGAACGCGATTTTAACGAAGTTTTGCGGATCGATCCCAAAAACAAGGCAGCTAAATTGCACGTCGATCGCTGTATGTTATTTCAACACCGGTTTTCAGACGTACTCAACTGGGATGGTGTGTGGAACCTGACTGAAAAATAGCGATCGTACAGAGGCAGGCGGCGGGGATCGCGATCGAGGGAGACGCACCCCGATCGCAATTCATCTGAATATCCGATTGAAGCAATGATAAATAAGCTCCAACAGGTATGATTGTTAGATAACTAGATTTGAACTCGCAGGCGAGATGCCTGGTGGGTTTCGCGCTACCTACCGCAACTTTCCTGAGCACTTCTACTATTTGAAGCGCTGAAAAATAGCGATCGCCTGCGGCAGCGTTACCCGGTTTACCAGAAAAATCTTGGATCGAGGCAACAAAACATCGGCTAAAAAACCTGGTGAATCTCGCCGCCCCCGTAAGTCTTAATAGCGTTAGTGGCTGATCAAAACAGCTTCCTTCGCAGATAGTCAATGTTCCAGTCTTGAATATAGAAAACTAGCATCAATTATGAATAATTGGAATTCGCAATCAGGAGATATTGAGTGGGTAGATCAAGTTTACCAACTATTGCTTGAAATTGCTCGCAGCTCCCTGTCAGACATCCCCAGAATCCCGGAAAACATCACTTTAAAAGCTATCCCTCTGATTCAGAAGGTACAAAGCATTCAACAAAGACCCGACGGGCAGGTGTTCAAATCCGGTTCTTTTTCAGTGAACGATCGCGAATGGGTCGATCGAGTTTGCCAACTATTGGTAGAACTAACCAGTGCGTCTCTATCCGAACAGCCCAGAATGCCCGAAAACCTGGCAGGCCGGTCTTTAGCCCTCGCGGATCGAGCCCAAAAAATTAAAGAAGACATCGAAGAAAATGCTTCCCAAACCCCAGCAGATGAAGATGAAAACCCCTTACAGTCTCCAGACGCGCTGCTGAACCTGTTGCACCACAGTTTAAAAATGCAGCGCGCCAAAAGCTACAAACCCGATGCTCCTGAATGGCAGCAAATTTTGATCATGATCGACGTAGTGCAGTCAATTTACAAGCAAATCGAACATTAAATTCAAGCTTAAATCAGGGGCATTTTTCTTTTGCTTAAAAGCAGTTGTTATTTGAAAAAAAAAACTTTTTTGCCGTAGCAATGTCGGACACGGCAAGGCCGTTTCTCTACCCCAAAATAATCACTCTGAGCTCGATAGGGGCGGGTTTTACCAAAAATCTCGTAAACCCGCCCCACCCAATGATAAATCGCTTAAACAAGTACAGACAATTGCATTTTTGTCAGCTAAGCTAGGTTAAATCGCTTTAGCGGCAGGTGAACATGAGCGGACAAAACATCGGTGATTTGTCAGAAATATTAGCAAATCGCTATCAGTGCGATCGGCGACTCGGCAAGCAAGCAGGACGGCAAACTTTACTCGCCCGCGACTTAAAAACCCAAAAGCAAGTAGTAGTCAAACTCCTTTCATTCAGCAGCGATTTCAACTGGGAAGACTTAAAACTGTTCCAGCGAGAAGTCGAAACCTTAAAATCCCTATCGCATCCCGCAATTCCCCAATATCTGGACTCCTTTGAAATCGACACAGCCGCAAAGAAAGGATTCGGCCTAGTTCAGACTTACATCGAAGCCAAATCACTACAAGAATATCTCTCAGACGGGCGCACCTTCAGCGAAAGCGAAGTCAAACAATTAGCAAAAGCATTATTAGACATCCTCGCGTACCTGCACCAGCGACAGCCGCCGGTGATTCACCGCGACATTAAACCCAGCAATATTTTACTCAAGAATCGATCGGGAAACAGCGTCGGCGAAGTCTACCTAGTGGATTTCGGTGCAGTTCAAACCCTAGCCACGCAACAGGGAAAAACCGTCACAGTTGTCGGAACCTATGGCTATATGCCGCCCGAACAATTTGGCGGGAGAGCCGTTCCCGCTTCCGACTTGTACGGCTTGGGAGCAACATTAATCGCCTTAATTACCAAGCAGCATCCAGCCGATTTGCCACAGAAAGATTTGCAGATAGAATTCGAGCAATTGACCAAACTGAGTCCCGCTTTTACCAATTGGCTGAAGTGGATGACACATCCCAGTTTAGAACGCCGTCCCTCTTCAGTCGAGATTGCCAAAGAAGTTCTAGAAAAACCACGGGAAATCAATAAATATTCCTTGCCATTGAGACAGGGAAAAACTGTGAGTACCTCTAGCTTGTTGGGGAATGCGATCGGGCGCAGCATTTCGACAGGCTCTCTAGCTCTAGGAGTTGGTGCACTTATTCTCATCATCTTAATTACGCCCCTCTTTGTGATAACTATGACAATAACCATGGTAACCACGGGCTTTTTTCTCGGCTTGCTGCTGGGATTGGGGAACGGAATAATCCTAGCAATCGTGACGCGCTTGTGGTTTTTTCCTTTAACTAATCCCAAACTTCACCGACAAGTTTTAAATGCAATTAGTATCGTACTCTGTACTTCGATAAGCATCGTCTTCTTACATTCGATAAGCATCTCCTTACAGAATGTGTGGGGATTCAATTTTATTTTCGTACTTGTACTGTCGATAAGTGTAGGACTATCAATGCGGGCAACTAGCAAGTCTATTGCCCGGTGGTATCAACAAGAAAGTGAACTTTAATTTAAAATTTAGAGAGGACTTACGCACTCAGACCAAAGAAATCAGGTTTTTACTAAAATACTTCATTGCAACCGCCAGACTCACTGAAAAACCCGGTTTCTGAATCCCGATGATAAATTCAAGTTAAAGTAAAGCTAAAAAAAGATGACCAGCAAAATATTAGCAGAACGCTACGAAGTGCAGCGACAACTAGGAAAACAAACTGGTCGCCAAACGCTGTTGGCTCGTGACTTACAAACTCAAGAATTAGTTGTCGTCAAACAGCTATTCCTCGGCAGCGATTTTGAATGGCAAGACCTCAAGCTATTTGAACGGGAAGCGGAAACTTTAAAAGCACTTTCTCACCCATCAATTCCGCGCTACCTCGACTACCTGGAAATTGACGAACCAAACAGTAAAAGCTTTGCCCTGGTACAGACTCATGTAGAGGGAAAAACTTTGGAAGAGCATTTGCGTTCGGGCCGTACTTTTAGCGAAAGCGAGGTGAAACAATTAGCTAAATCGCTGTTAGAAATTTTGATTTATTTGCAAGAACAAAATCCGCCTGTTATTCACCGCGATATTAAACCCAGCAATATTTTACTGCACAGCAGATCCGGCCACACTGTCGGACAAGTTTATTTAGTTGATTTCGGTTCGGTGCAGAACCAAGCTGCAAAGTTTGGCGGGACAATTACGGTAGTCGGAACTTACGGATATATGGCACCGGAACAATTTGGCGGGCGTTCTGTTCCGGCTTCTGACTTGTACGGTTTAGGTGCAACTTTAATTTATTTGGTAACAGGTTTGCATCCCACTGAACTATCGCAGCAGGATTTGAAAATTCAATTTGCCGATCGCGTAAAGCAACTAAATCCTAATTTAATAGATTGGCTGGAGTGGATGACAGAGCCGAGTTTGCCCAAACGATTGTCTTCTGCTGAAGAAGCATTGCAATCGCTCAAAAATCCCCGCCCGATCGATAAAAAGTCTATGGCAGTGCAACGGCAATGGAGCGATATTAAACTAACAAAAACTTCGGATTTTATAGAAATTATCACTCCGCCGCAGGGAGTTGGTTTTGGTTTAATTGCCCTGTTTTTGAGTTGGCTTTCTCTCTATCTCATATTAGTGTTGATGTTTCGTGAGGGGGGGACATATACGGGAGTTAATATAGTATCAGCAATTTGCTTAGTTACGGTAGTGGCAATGTTTGTATGTGCGCTATTTCGGGAATTGCGTCTCAGAATCGATCGGCAGCAAATCTCCCATACCAGCAATCTGCTGGGGTTGAGATGGAATCATTCCCAGCCTGCCCGCAGACAGGACATTTGCCAGTTAGAAATTAAACAAATTGGATACAAAGTTTCTCAGGTGATTATTCAAGCCGGCAACCAAAAATATCGACTAGGAGTGAAGCAGGGACTAAGTGAATCAGAAATCGAGTGGTTAGCGACAGAACTAAGCCAGTGGTTGGGATTGAAAATTCAAAGAACTTTGACAGACGGTAAAAAGAATATATCGAGGTAAAAATCTCTCCCTCGCCAAAACAAAGCCTTGCGCCCTCAAGCTGTGGGATGGGTGTCCCGCCCGTCCGGTGTATCTTCTCGCACTCCCCCGCTTTCTACCAATCTCATGCAGCATCGATCCCGATCGCCCGTAAAATGCTATCAAAGGGATTTGGCAAGTAGCACTCATCCCGATCATCTGTTAACTTGGAGATATTGTTGTGGACTTATCGCTAATTCCGGCACAGCCGAAACCAGGACTGCTCAACGTCCTGATCGAAATTACCGCCGGTGGCAAAAACAAGTACGAGTTTGATAAAGACTTGCAAGCCTTTGCACTCGATCGGGTGCTCTCTTCCTCAGTGCAATATCCGTGCGACTACGGCTTCATACCCAACACCTTGGGCGACGACGGCGACCCGCTCGACGCTATGGTGATGATGGATGAGCCCACATTTCCAGGGTGCATTATCGCGGCCCGTCCGATCGGAATGCTGGAAATGATCGACGGAGGCGACAGAGACGAAAAACTGCTGTGCGTCCCCGACAAAGACCCGCGCTACGCTCACTATAAGTCCCTCAAAGACGTAGCGCCCCACCGCTTGGATGAAATAGCCGAATTTTTTAAATCCTACAAAAATTTGGAGAAAAAAGTCACAGAAATTCTGGGCTGGCAAGATTTCGAGCAAGTAATGCCATTGGTGGAAAAGTGCATCGCAGCCGATCGGAAATAAGCCTGTAGAGCCTGTTTTTAGACCCGGAGATCCCCCTAATCCCCTTTGGTAAGGGGGGAGACAAGACTATTCTTGCATCCCCGTTTTTCAGGAGATTTAGGGCGATCAAAATCAGATGGTCAAGGCAGGAAAGCACGTCCTAGCCAGCAATTCTTGACCGCAACCAAATCAAAAATTTAGCAAGCCGAACTTAATGCAACCACTGCACGTCTAGGAATTTCATTGACACTCCCCAGCTATCGAGGCGTGGGGATTCTTGCTTCAACCGTCCTCTCGCTTGATTATTTCTAACCTCCCGTTTGGATACGTCCACAAGCGCATACGGACTGTCCGACCGCATTTGAAATGATTTTACTCGATTTCTTGTTTCTCTTTCCTACACTATGTCGCACGTAGCTGAGCATTGTAGACGGGGAGAACCCAATATTGGCTATTAAGCGTTTGATCGCACTTGCCTTTTCTATTATACCACTGTTTACAAACCTATCAGGATAAAGCCGTCCTAAAAGGACGGGGCTTTTACCCAAATTTCAGGTAAAATTGAAAAGAATATTAGTTAAGCCAGTAGAGACTAAATTTGAGCTTCTGCGCACTGCATTCTACCTTGAAGAAAATTTAATAGAAAAATTTACTGCGATCGGCTTAAATCAACGCTATCTTTATCTAAACGGATTGCTCAGAACACAGAAAATATTCAACCGTAAACAAGGTCGCAAACAGGGTGGAGAGAACGCTCTCTCAAGTCTAAAATCAAAAAACTAACAAAGAACAACTAAAATCTCGATTCCCAAATTCCGGCGCATAAACCTAAAAAAATGTCTGATTCCGAACAGTCCCCCGCCAACGCACAGCCTTCCGATCCCAAAGCCACTATGGAAAATAGTCCCTTGACCGAGTTTGTTGTTCAGTTTTGGGGCGTGCGGGGCAGCATCGCCACCCCGGGCACCAAAACAATTCGCTACGGAGGGAACACTTCTTGCGTAGAGATGCGCTTGGGCAAAAAACGCCTGATTTTTGACGGCGGCACTGGTCTGCGGGTTCTCGGCCTCAACCTGTTGCGGCAAATGCCAGTGGAAGCCCATATGTTTTTCAGTCACACTCACTGGGATCACATTCAAGGCTTTCCGTTTTTTACTCCTGCTTTTATCCCGGGGAACTGCTTTCACATTTACGGTGCGATCGCCCCGAACGGCACTACAATCAAACAGCGTCTTGCCGATCAAATGCACCACCCCAATTTTCCCGTCCCCATCCAGGTGATGCAGTCTGACCTCAAATTCAACGATTTGACGCCTGGGGATATTCTCGAACTCGACGATGTGAAAATCGAAACCGCCTTGCTAAATCACCCGAATACGGCGATCGGATATCGAGTCACCTGGGAGGGACACACGGCCGTCTACTGCACCGATACAGAGCATTTTCCCGATCGCTTGGACGAGAATGTGGTACACCTAGCCCGCGACGCCGACGTGCTGATTTACGACGCCAACTACACCAACGAAGAATATTACAACTTGAAAACCCCGAAAGTAGGCTGGGGACACTCGACTTGGCAAGCAGGAGTAGAAATAGCCAAAGCTGCTGGAGTCAAAAAGATCGTAATGTTTCACCACGATCCCGCCCACGACGACAATTTTCTCGATCGTGTCGAAGCAGAAGTGCAGGCAGTTTTCGCCAATGGCTGCTTAGCCCGCGAAGGCATGAGCATACCAGTGATTTAGGAAAAAATTAAATCAGGATGATCAAACAGGCAAAACCCCGTCAGCGTCGCAGAGTAGGTTGGCGGGGGCTTTATTCAACTTTGCTAGTGTTAATAGTTGTCTGCTGTACCTGCGGATGGGTTGCAGCTCAGACTGCCTACTCTCGCACCCCCCCGCGACTTGCTCAGGTGTCTGCTGTTGATGATATCGGTACTGTCGATCGAATTCCTCAACGCCACCAACTCGGACAACAACTCTACCTCGAAAACTGCGCCACCTGTCACATCGGTTTACCACCGCAAGTCTTACCCACAGAAACATGGCGCCGATTGCTGCAAGATCCCCAACACTACGGACAAACGCTCAAGCTGCTCGTAGACCCACCGCGCCTGCTAGTCTGGAACTACCTACAAACTTTCTCCCGTCCCCAAGCCAAAGACGAAGAACTCGCCTACCGAGTCGCCAATTCTCGCTATTTCAAAGCTCTACATCCCAAAGTCAAAATGTCACAACCCGCAAATATCAGCAGTTGTGTAACTTGTCATCCCGGCGTGTCTCAATACAATTTCCGCAAGCTTACCGCCGAGTGGGAAAACTCTCCGTAGGAAATGCAGGGAAAAACATTAGTTTCTCCTGCTGGATTCCTTCATTGGACAAAAGGAAACCGTTTAGCATTTCGCATTTTCTTTAGTTTCTTCTTGTTCTAATAAGCTGATTAATTTCTGAGCAGCATCACCACAATCATAAGGCGACCAAACACGATAAGCCCCGCCCTTATCCAAGGGTTGTAACATTTATTTTTTCGCCAATTCAGCCATTAAAAACTGCATTATTTGAAACTTTTTGGCACAGGACAACTGCCGAAGTTGGGCTAATAATTCAGGATTTGAGATAAAACAACCTTGAATTCATTTTTATATCTTACCACGCTCTTGAGATTTAAACCACCCCAAAATATCTTGATTATAAGTCTTTATCTGCGTTCATCAGCGCTCATATACTCCCATCTGCGGTTAAATCTCAAGCCAAAACTAAACAGGCAAAAATAGTTCTGAAAAACTAATTTCAATTTCAGGAAAAGCTAGCATTCTAATCGCAGTATTATCGGCAACAACTATCTCATATTGATAGCCTCCCGGCGCAGGAGTCCGGTAAATATATGCTTGGCGTCCAGCTAAATCTAATATCCAATATTCAGCAATATTTGCTCTAGCATAAATCAGCGCTTTTTCCCGGCGATCGATTTGTAATGTCGAATAGGAAACCTCGATTAACAGCAAGATTTCTGCTTGATTGGGGTGATGATCGCGATCCTCTCCAGCATCTAAACAAACAACAGCCACATCTGGTTCTGGTTCTGAAGTTGCTAACGTAATTGGCAACTGCACGCGAATTGCTGCTAAATCTCTTAGGATCGCAAATTAAATAACTTACAATTTTAATTATTATTGTGGAACAGGCATCCTGCCTGTTCAAGACGGGCGGGACGCCCATCCCACAAACTTGTGGAAGTTATTTAATTCTAATTCCTTAGCAAGTGTTGTAGATATCGATCGCTGCGCTGGGTTGTAGGAGCATGGATTGGTGTTTGAGGACTCATTTCAACAATTCTTCCATCTAGCAGTTCAATGCGATCGTCCTCATTGAGAATACCAGCTTCAATCATCCGATGATAATCTTCGACTGTCCAGATTTTTTCTCTTGTTGCTGTCATAATCTTTGCCTGCAAAAGCTTACTTAATATTATATCAATTGCGAATTCAATCGAAAAATACTGATTTGTCGGGCGTTGGTCGATCGCCCTTTTGGAAACGTTCCCAAGACTGCTTTAACTGAGCAGGAGCCGGGTATTCCTTATCGTAAACCACCAGCACATTCGTCAAGTTCCGTCCTGCAGGCAAGACAATTTCCCCTTGATGAGCCAAACCAACCGAAGCGCCACCATCCAAATTCATCGCTTCAAAACAGCCGATAGCCCGCATAACATTAGCTTCTGCTTCCAAAGACAAACTATCAAGAAAAGTAACCAAAAATAACTTATCTCTCGAAGCCGGAAAGCCGATCGCAGTTCTCGATCCCACACCCAAAACATGAGAATCTTTAAAACCTTCCGACAAAGGAGACAGCCAAACTTTGCCTTCTTTGACCAATCTCGGCCCGCAAGTCAGAGAAAACCAATGTTGACTCCAATCCGGCTTACCTTGGGTTCTAGCTGTCACCATTTCCAGTTGGTTTCCGGCTTTAATTCCCAAAGTCGTGCCGTAATTTTCCCATCGGCTGTATTTCAGAAACTTACCCGCCGCCACCATATTTCCCAGCACAGCTTTTTGCTGATCTTTGCCAAAAAAAGTCCCGTTAGCAACAACAGCAGCCCGGTAACGTGCCACCATATTTTCAAAAGGTTCGTCGCCCCCAGTTACTTGAGAATTATTTGCTAAAGCTGCATCATTAGCTAAACCAATTGTGATGTAAATCTCTGGATCTGTGAGGTCAATAGTTGTTAGATAAAAACTTGCGCCAGCTACAGTTTGATTGCTGAATTTTACGGGTTTTCCTGCCTTGGCTGAACGTTTGATAATTGGAGATTGAGACTGCTGCACAGCCGGAGATTTTTTAAGAGATTTGACAATCGGATTACTCGGGAGAGGTTGATTGGTTTTTCCCGAGTTGACAATGGGATTGTTGGGGAGAATTTTAGGAATTTGATTTGATTGTTTGTTAGATAAAAAAGCAAGTGATTTTTGCCACAATTGACCCGCCAGAGTCAAGAAATTATCTCGATTTTGGACAACAGAAAAATAGTCAGCCAAAACCCGCGCCAAAGCTAGACCCATTAAAAACAAAAAAGTGCGGCGCAGCATTGGCTGACAGCCTTGAGCCTGTTTGGGTTTAGACATAAAAAAATCTCAGCTATGATTATTGTATGGCAAGCTGTTTTCGATAGGTGTGACTACAAAGGGCGATCGGACTAATTCACAAAATCCCAATAGTAGAGTGTGCAATACCAGCCCGCTGGCTGAGTACGATCCTCTTCGAGGGCTGCGCTAACGACCTATTTACGTCATCCTACCCGTGGGCGATTGGTAATAACCAGATTTACGATCGATCGCGGTTAAAAAAAGCCGATCGAGCGATCGTCCCGTAGTAAAAAAAATCAACAATCAAAAATAAGTTTATCTCTTCCCAATTCCCAATTCCTAATTCCCAATTCGCAACTACCCAAAAATGAACTTTCAACGAGTATTTGGTACATTACCCAAAACCACAGCCAGCGCGCCCGGAAGAGTAAATATGCTGGGCGAACACACAGACTACAACGACGGATTTGTACTTCCGACTGCGATTCCCCAGCGCACAACAGTAC
>JAJAYT010000182.1 GCA_026786085.1 Microcoleus sp. CAN_BIN18
AATTAATTTGGATTTTTTAACCGCAGAGGGCGCAGAGAAGGAGAGGGGAATCAAGAAGGTGAGAAGTTTACCAATTGTTTGGGAAATTAAACCCATTTTTTGATGTAATTAATTTGGATTTTTTAACCGCAGAGGGCGCAGAGAAGGAGAGGGGAATCAAGAAGGTGAGAAGTTTACCAATTGTTTAGGAAATTAAACCCATTTTTTGATAAATTGGTGTAACTAAGTTCTTTAAAGCTGGCAATTGTTTGGTAAAAAATGCTGAAGCTAATATACAAATTATACCTCCAATTACGACTGTATTGGGAGCACCGATATAATTTGCTAATCCACCTGCAACTAAGTTGCCAAATGGTGTGATTCCAAAAAATGCCATTGTGTAGATGCTCATGACTCTGCCGCGTTTTTCGTCGTCAACAATTGTTTGCAAAAATGTGTTTCCGGCTGCAAATTGGATGATGAAACCGAACCCCACGAACAACATCATGATTAATGACAACCATAAAACTTTTGATAGTCCAAAACCAATCAGTCCAAATCCCATGACTGCTGGTGAAATGGCAATTAATTTACCTAGGCCAAGTACACTTTTACGTCCAATTAAATAAATCGCGCCTGCAAATGCTCCGACTCCTGATGCTGCCATCAAAAAGCCTAGTGTTTGTGCGCCGCCATTCAGAATTTTTGTGGCAAAGATGGGGACGAGAACGGTGTGAGACATTCCGGCAAAGCTGACTAATCCTAATAGCAGTAGAATGGCTCGAATTGGCGGAAATCCAAAGGCATAAACGAATCCTTCTTTTAATCTTTCTAAGGGTTTGGTATTGGTTGCGGCAATTGTTCTCGGCTTAATCTTCATGGCTAATAAGCCTGCAATTACGGCGATGTAACTGAGTCCGTCTATTAGAAAACAATAACTTGGGCCGACTGTGGCTATCAGCAAACCGGCAATGGCTGGGCCGATTAATCTGGCTCCGTTGAACATGGAAGCATTAATTGCGATCGCATTTGCTAAGTCTTCTTTCTTTTCTACGAGCTCGGGCACGAAAGCCTGCCGTGCGGGCGCGTCAAAGGCGTTAATTGCCCCTTGACAAAAACTCAGGATCAGGATTTGCCAAATGTTGATGACTCCTGTTAGCGCTAAAAATGCTAGGGCTAAGGATTGAACCATCGCTAATATTTGAGTGGCAATTATGACTCGGTGGCGGTTCCACCTATCTATTAAAACTCCGGCAAAAGGCAGTAAAATTAGTGTGGGGATTTGACTTGTGAATCCCACTACGCCTAGCATCCAAGGTGAATCGCTCAGATTGTAGACCAGCCAAACAGTAGCGACTTGCGTCATCCAACTGCCAATCAGCGAGATGCCTTGTCCTGCAAAAAATAGACGATAATTTTTCGATTGCAGCGCGCGAGGAAGTTTGATATTTTTAATTTTGGCTAGTAGATTCATTTAATATCGATTCCGGTTGCACCGGAATGATTGTTGACGGTTGACGGTTGACGGTTGACTGTTTGAACAATACCGATGCAATCGGAAACGATATGAGAGTAAGGAAGCAGATCGATGTTAAAATGCAATTTTTTTCTGATTCAGAGTTTTAGATTCCCGACTTATTTAAGAAATCGGGAATCTGAGGATTATGTCTTAAGTTGACACTAATGGTATTGGGGATTGCCCCTATACTCATTTTACCGATCGCCTAGGATTGCTGTATCAGCCGGAGGTTCTATTTTTCGGTTCTCGAAAACCAGGAAACGAGAATTTTCTTCCCGCAACCCGATTCTGCTACTTCTAACTAATTGTCAACACCCAAGTACCTAGGTAACGCAGCAAGGGAACGTCTCCGGGGGTGCGGATGCGGACGTTGAAATTGTACATTCCGCCTGGAGATGGGTTTCTGACGTTGGAAAGTACAACCTCAACATTGCTGCCGGCGGGAATTGGTTCTTTGGGATAAATTTCTATGAAACGATTTTCTTTGTCCCAGATTACTTCTGCTAATTCGATTGTTTTGTCTCTGACGCGCACTTTAATGTCTTTTTGATCGAATTCGCCTTTGTAGTAGTCTGGATAGGAAATGTTGAGTTGCGCGATCGCCAAACTTACTTTTTTGGAAGGAATTCGCAGCCGATATCTGTCACCACTCATCCCGGCTCTGCCGTAATCTAAGCGGTAGTTTAACTCATTGGCGCGATCGCCCCCCCCGAAAATCGTGAATCCCGGCATGGATTGGGCTAAACTGATGGCGGGTAATCCTGTCAGCAAGCAACCTGTAACCGCTAGTGCTGAAAATAATCGTCGCATGATCACTCCTTTAATTTAACTATTGATGGAACCTTAAATATCGATCGCCCGAAATTTGCGATCGTGCCTACAATATATCGAATGTCTCAGCAATTTTTCTGGCGTAATACTGATAACTGACATTCAAACTACAGAATTAGGCGACAGGACATTATATCATTGTTTGCTGCAAAGTTAATAGTTTACCGAATTTGAATGTATAAGACAAGTTAAAGATACGGCGGTCATTTGGCCGATCGGCTTTAGTATCAGCGAAAGAAGTTTAGGGCGGCGGCGACTCAAATGTAAAGTAAGGCATTTGGCGGTGAAAAATCGCATTTCAAAAAACCTGCGGAGGCGGGTTTTGTCTGTGTAGGAGCGGTTTTAACCGCCCTGGGAAGGCTTAAATAAGGAGAGTTCATGAAATTAGCGATCGCAAAAGAAATAGAAGCAGGCGAACGCCGGGTGGCTTTAGTCCCCGACGCTGTGGCCAAATTAGTCAAACAAGGTGTCGAAGTCTTGGTTGAGGCCGGTGCAGGGGCAAAATCCTTTTTCTCGGATCTGGCTTACGAAGCAGCCGGAGCTCGTGTTGTCGCCGATACCGCTACGCTGTGGGGCGAAGCCGATGTCGTCGTCAAAATCGGGGAATTGCAAGAGTCAGAAGTTCATCAACTTCGCGAAGGTGGAGTTTTCATCGGATTTTTGAATCCCTTGGGAAATCCGGCTTTGGTACAGCGTTTGGCCGATCGCAAAGTAACAGCATTCAGCATGGAAATGATCCCGCGCACCAGCCGCGCTCAAAGCATGGATGCGCTGTCATCTCAGGCTAACGTCGCTGGTTACAAAGCGGTACTGATCGCAGCAGCGGCTTTACCGAAGTATTTTCC
>JAJAYT010000183.1 GCA_026786085.1 Microcoleus sp. CAN_BIN18
ATCCAGATGCAGCCGGCGGTTCAAACCGCGTCTACACAAACGATGTCCGCCTCCGCGGACAAAGAGAAAATAACGTACAACGTAATTTTCACCGCCTTTGTCTTCAACCCACGGAGGTGGGTTTTGTTTGTATAGACGCGGTTTCAACCGCCCGGTATTCTATCCTCGCGTTTGACTTTGCAGAATTTCTGCCAACAGCCGCTCTTGACTTTTAGCAGGTTCTTTGCAAGTCAAACACTCGCAAACTAACCCGACAATACCTTCAGGCAAATCAGCCTCAATCTGACAAACCGCAGTCGGATAATACTGCGAAATCAACCCCGAAATCTGGTCGGGCGAAGTGCGAATCAGGGTAGAATGCTGATACCAATCCAGAGCCGAAAGCAGACTAGGACAAGCTTGGGGAGCATCTTGGATAATACTGCTGAAAGCTTGCAAAGCTTGTTCGGCGCGATCGAGATACTCTAAATTCGGGCCCAGCAATGCCAAGCGAACCAAAGAGGCGATCGCAATTCCATTCGCCGCCGGAGTTGCATTGTCGATATAAGTGCGTTCCCGCACCAACAAATCCCCGCTAACATCCTTAGCAGCATTGTAATATCCTCCCAATTCCACACTCCACAAAAACTCATCAAACTCATCCTGTACCTGCACAGCTTTCTCCAACCAAAACTGAGAATTCGGCAACTGTTTAGCCTCATCCCCGTTTGCTAAAGTCAAACTCGCTTGATGCAAATCCAACAAAGATTTGACAAACAAAGCATAATCTTCCGACTGCGCCGCCACAGCAGATTTTCCGTCATAATTCAAGCGCTGAAACCGCCCATCCGTCCACTGATTATCTAAAATAAAATTAGCAGCATTCACAGCTAATTCCAGATATTCCAAATTCCCAAAAACAGCCGCCGCCCGCGCCAAACCCGAAATCATTAAACTATTCCAAGCAGCAATCATTTTCGTGTCAGTAACTGCGGGAATTCTCCCAGGCCAACTGTCGTTTTTAGCTTCTTGATTGTTGCGGGCGGGCGGAAAGGTTTTCACAGTATCGGGATTGCCGCCGTAGCGAACAGCAAAAAGTTTAGCTAAAGCTGTTTCTACCGTGGCGCTGAGTTTTCCTGGCTGGTAGCGCTGCAAGACATTCTTTCCTTCAAAATTGCCACTGCGAGTAACAGTAAATTGTGCTTGAATTTCCACTAATTCTTCAGCAGTTAACAGTTGTTCCAGTTCGGCATAAGTCCAAACATAAAATGCTCCTTCTTCCGGTTCAACTTCCTCTGAAGTGTTAAAACTATCGGCATCCTGTGCGGCGTAAAAATAGCCTGCGGTTGCGGTCATTTCTCGCTTTAACCATTCTACTGTCCGCGCGATCGCACTTTCAAAAGCCGGTTCCTGTACGCCCGCGCTCCACAAATTAGCTAAATACTCAACAATTTGACCGTTGTCGTAGAGCATTTTTTCAAAGTGCGGCACAGTCCAAGTAGCATCAACCGTGTAGCGGTGAAATCCGCCTGCTACGTGGTCGTAAATGCCGCCCAATGCTAAGTCTAATCCGCGCTGAGTGCAGACTTGTTTGCTGTCGTGTTTTGATTCAAAATTAAAGCGCGTTCCCCGCAGTGCTAGCTCAGCATAAGGCATCATGGGAAAACTGGGCCCGGGGTTGTTGCCAGCAATAATTCCGGTGTTGAGTTCCCAGCCTTTTTGGAAGATTTCGCGATTTAGTTCTGCGGTTGCTCCTGACAGCAGCGCCGACTGCTGGAGGTTGTCTAAAATCTCTGCTTTGAAGGCTTCTACCTTGCCTTTTTCTGTGTCGTAAAAACGGCGAATTGATTGCAGAACTTCTAAAAATCCTGGTCTTCCGTAGCGCGGATCTACGGGGAAATAAGTGCCTCCGTAGAAGGGAATTCGCTCGTCGGGAGTGAGAAAAACGTTGAGTGGCCAGCCGCCTTGGCCAGTCATCATTTGCAAGGTTTGCATATATATGCTGTCGATGTCCGGGCGTTCTTCGCGATCGACTTTTATCGGTATAAAGTGCGAATTCATGTATTGGGCGATCGCGCGATCGGAAAATGCTTCTCCTTCCATCACCGTACACCAGTGGCAGCTAGAATAGCCTATTGACAGGAAAATCGGCTTATTTTGGCTCTTGGCCGTTTCTAAGGCTTCGTCGCACCAGGGCCACCAGTCGATCGGGTTTTCGGCGTGTTTCCGCAGGTAAAGGCTTTGGGATTGAGCAAGACGGTTGACCATAATCAAATATAATTTAACTCGTGCTGAGTAAGCTTGTCAGTTCTTTAGCAGTTTAGCGCGATCTGTTTTAGTTGAGTTGTTGGCGACAATCATGTTCTAATATTAGCACTGATTATTGGGATATAAAATGAGTTTATCATCTCGAAGAACATTCAATATACGGCTCGGACAATTTTTGCTGAGTGCAGCAGTTCCTCCCGCTGTTCTCAAACAGTGTCAAGCCGAACCATCGAAGCAAGCCGAACCCTCGAACCAAGCTGTATTAAAAACTAATCCTAACAAAGCTCCGACCAAAAAAGTAGTTCCCGAAGTAGAATTATTCGTGCCGACTTTTTTAGGAAACGACCAGCGCAGATTTTACGGTCGAGGTGTGCCGAAAAATTTGAACTTGATCGACAAATTTGAGTTAGGAAGCGGCCGGACTTTTCTGGGAAGGCGATCGCAAATTTGGAGCGGCGCGGGTTGGACTGGACAGCCCACAATTACTAGAGACCGAGACAAAACTTATTTAATTATAGGTTCTTTCGACCACTATTTGCACAAAATAGATATGGCGACCAATAAAGAAGTTTGGCGCTATAAATTTGATGATATAATTAAAGGAACTTCCACAATTTACATCGACAAAACAGCCAGCGCTGAAAACAGAATTGTGATTTTGCAAGGCAGCCGCAGCGGCGGTGGTGGTGGCAAAAATGTTGTGCCGAGTTTTAGGGCAGTGTCTTTTAGAACTGGCAAGGAACTGTGGAAGTTGGACATCAGGAGAACGCCCAGCTACAGTCAGGATAACGATAGCAGTGCTTTGTATCTGGGCGATGGCGTTTTGTTCAATGCGGGGGAAAATGCGATCGGCTATTTTCTGAATAGTTCTGCCAGCAAAGCCAAAGTCAAACAAGGAATCAAGCAACCACAAATATTGTCGGAAGTCCAGCTTTATGCACCGGGAGATATCAGCAAGCACGGCGGCAATTTGGTAGCGGAATCATCGCCATCCCGGCTCAAAGATAAACTATTTATCTCTGCTGGTTCCGGTCATATTTACGGTATTAGTATTAAAACCAAAAAGATTGTTTGGGATTTCTATACTGGTTCAGATATTGACGGAAGTGCTGTAATTTCTAAATCTGGAAAACTGTTTTGTGCGATTGAAAAACAATACATTGCGGGTAACGGCGGAGTCCTAAAACTGAATCCTAACAAAGAACCGAATGCCAGCGTTGAATGGTTTTTGCCTACCGGAAATCGCCGACTTTCTAGTTGGGAAGGCGGGATAATCGGTTCTGTAGCGCTGAATGATGAGTACAATCCAGGGGACTTTCCAGCGCTATTTGCCACAAATGCGATCGACGGCAATTTATACATCGGTTCCCAAGATATGATTACAGGTAAAAAGAATGCTGTGCCTTGGCGAAAACAGTCTTACGATACTCCAGTAATCGTGTTTAAAAAAGAGATTGGCTCTTCAATTTCGACTCCGATTTTTACCGATGGCAATAAACTAATCAGTGCGGGATACAACGGTGTTTATTTGTTCAATTTGAAGTGGGAACGAGCGAAGTCTGGAGATAAGAATGCTTTGAAAAATGCTAAAGGCGAGTTTTACCGTTTGAAGGTAAAAGAATCGGGGAGATTTAAACCGGGTTTATCGTTTGAGGCTACGCCTGTAGTTTGGGAAGGAATTGTGAGGATTTGCGCGCGGGACGGCTGGATGTATACTTTGGGTTAGTCCTTAGTCCTTAGTCCTTAGTCCTTAGTTATTGGTTATTGGTTATTTACTACCAATTAGTAATGCCCTTAGCCTAATGCGTCAACTCAAATGTCCAGGTGTTGAAATCCGCCAATGTCACCACCTGCCGTTTAACTGCGGTTATCTCTATCATAGAAAGGATGTCAGCAATTATAGGAAACTTGTTATATGGCGACCAATGACAGTCAAATAAGTCAAATTTACGGTTCAGAGGATGCTCAAGGTATTTTACAACTTGCGATCGCCCGCCGACAAGATGAAGGCGAACTTTCCCGAGTCCAGCTTTTCGAGATTGCAGCAGAATTGGGCATTTCCGAACAGGATATCGTGGTGGCGGAACAGCAATGGTTAGCAACTAGAGGGGAATTTCAAGAAAAGCTAGTTTTTAACACTTACCGTCGCGGTAAATTGCAGAAAAATTTGACAAAGTACGGCATTATCAATACTTTTTTAGTTTTGTTTAATCTAGCAGGATCGCACGAGCTTTCTTGGTCACTGTTCATTTTACTAACGTGGGGATTGGGATTGTCGCTGAATGCTTGGAATGTTTATCAAACTGAAGGGGAAGATTACGAACAAGCGTTTCAGCGGTGGCGTTTGAAGAAACAGGTGGGAGAGTCGATTGGTACTGCGACGGATAAGTTTATGAAGTGGTTGCAGTCATAAGAAGATTGGGCGGTTGAAAACCCGTCTATACAAGCAAAACCCCCCACCCCGGGTTGAAGACAAATGCGGTGAAAAATAAGTTATTCTCTTAATTACGCGGAGGCGGA
>JAJAYT010000184.1 GCA_026786085.1 Microcoleus sp. CAN_BIN18
GGTTAGCATTGGATGATTTTGCTCCGAGGAAACTATCTGAATTCTAACAATTTTTACGGAAAGATTTAAATGACCAGAAACCGGGTTTTTAGCACAATACTTCATTGCAGTCCACAAATTCGGTAAAAACCCGGTTTCTTCGATCGGACTTGGTAAGTCCTATGACGAACGCAGATAGAATTCTATCTGCGTACATCCGCTAACATCCGCTAACATCTGCGGTCAAAAAATCTCAATCCCACTACTTCGCCGCAGGTAAAGACAACTGAGGCAAAGGTTTAGGATAGCTGCCATTCTGGGGAATCACCGCCGGTTCCTGCGAAAGCAAAAACTCGCGAATTAGTCTAGCAACTGCTCTTTGAGCTAAACCGCCGAATACTCTCTGTCCCATATTCTGCACTTCCGATTTGACTAACAATTGCGGAATTAGCTGCAATACTTTCGTTGTGTCAAAACCGGGAGTCGATCGCAAAATATCCCAAATCCGTTTAATGTGTTCTAGATTATTTTGTTCGGTTTTTGAAACCACAGGTTGATTTGCCTTGACTCCAAACCATTCACCGACAACAGATTTAGCATTCGCAAAGGCGTTACTGGAAAATGTGTCGAGACTTTTGACTAATTCTAGGACAATGCGATCGCGAATAAAATCCCCTCTTTCAGAAAATAGATAGTCTAACCCTTGATCCAAGATTTTGCTGATATCGTAGTCTTGGCTATCGCGGGCATTGCTGAGCAAGTTTTCTAAGCGGTTCCAGCGGAATTCGCCCTGTTTGAACAACAACTCTTGCAGAGATGTCCTCAACTCCGGTGCGGGGTCGCTCAACAGCCGTTTTGCCACGTAGGGATAGGCTTTGCTGAGCACTTTGAATTCGGGGTCAACGTTGATGGCGATGCCTTCTAGCGTGACTAGCGATCGAATAATCAAAGCATAATAAGCTGGAACTCGGAAAGGATATTCGTACATCACCGCCGAAAGTTCGTCAGTAATGCTTTTGAAATTGAGTTCGGCAACTGTAGCACCCAAAGCATTATTAAACACTCCAGCCAATGCTGGAATAATTGGTGTCAAATCAGTATCCGGTGTCAAAAAATCTAACTTGACATAATCTTTTGCTAAACCTTCAAAGTCGCGGTTCACCAAATGCACTACAGCTTCTAATAAGCCGTATCGCTGATAAGGTTTCACTTCGCTCATCATCCCGAAATCGAGATAAGCTAATTGACCATCAAGAGTTGCCAAAAGATTGCCGGGATGCGGGTCAGCGTGAAAAAAACCATGTTCTAGGAGTTGTCTGAGAGAACACTGCACCCCCACTTCAATTAAGTAAGGAGCGTCAATTCCTTGAGCCTTGACTGCTTCTAAATTCGTCAGTTTGACTCCCGTGATCCATTCCATTGTCAAGACGCGGCGACGGGTATATTCCCAGTAAATACTAGGAACATAAATGTCTTTGATCTGGCCGTATAGTTCGGCAAATCGTTCGGCATTTTCACCTTCGTGGGTGTAGTCCATTTCTTCGTAAATGCGCTCGCCCAATTCGTCCATAATGGCGGCGAGGTCACTACGAATTATTTTGAAGGTGTTTTGTGCCCAAAGTGCGACGCGCCGCAGGATGTAAATATCTAAGCCGATGTTGTCGGCTAAACCTGGTCGCTGGACTTTGATTGCGACGGTTTCTCCGGTTTTGAGTTTACCTTTGTAGACTTGTCCGAGGGATGCTGCTGCGATCGGATCTGGGCTGATTTCAGCGTAAATTTCGTTGGGGTGTGCGCCCAATTCTTCTTGGATGAATTGATAGGCTACTTCGTTGGGAAATGCTGGCAATTGGTCTTGCAGCGTTGTTAGTTCTTCTAAATATACTGGTGGTACTAAGTCGGGCCTGGTTGAGAGTGCTTGTCCGATTTTGATGAAAGCTGGGCCGAGTTGGGCAAGAATGTCTCTGAGTCGGGCGGCGCGACGTTTTTCGTTTTTGGCGACGCGGCCTGTTTTGCCGTCAAACCACAAACTGAAGGTGAAGCTAAAAAATGTCCAAAAGACGCTTAGCATCCTTCCCCAGACTTGTATGGGGCGATTTCGGTACTGGGCTGCGATCGCCACTGGATCGTACCGCACAGCATCTCCGGCTAACTCGAAAGCTCTTTCCTTGGCTGATTTGAGGACTTCGGAGGTTACGACTTCTGTCTCTAGTTGGACTTCTACTGCTTGCAGGGGAATTGTCTTTACATCTGTAATATTTTCGATTACAGCCTGAGTCCCTGAATTTGCATAAGTTTGTCTGGAGGCTGGCGATACAGTCTTGACATTCATAGAATCAGACCTAGTGTTAAGCATTATTGTAAATATATTGTAACAATTTAAAGCATCGGGCATCGGGCATCGGGCATCGGGAATTGGAAATTGGGAATTGGGAATTGGGAATTGGGCATTTAAACTGTATATTTAGAACCCACATCAAAAATCGTCAAAGCCTCTCCCCTTATCCCTTTCTCCCATCTCCCACTCTCCTATTCCCCACTGGATTTTTGGAGTCGATCGCGAATTCCCGACAATTGCAATTTTGTGCTGACGGGCGATCGAGGTTGGGGCATTTCGGTATTAGGCCAATTTTCTAAGTCGTTACTTTGATGCCATAACTTTTAGTCAGCCCTGCAACTAATTGGTGATTTTAGACTTTAAAGTTGAATTTTGTACTCTATCTCAAGAGTGATTAAAGTTATCTAATGTTTTTTGGGGATTTCTATTTTTGTATAACTCACATATTGCGCCATTGTCAGCAACAGGCAAGATGCCTGTTCCACAATAAATTTACTCTTTTATGAACAGGCATCTTGCCTGTTCATAAAAGACTTATTGAAAATGATGCAATATCTCGATTATAACTTACTTTTAGTTAAAATCTTTGACTGGCAAATCTCTATTTGCGATCGAGCCGATCGCACTTCCGTCTATTAATTCTTTGCTGGCGGTAACGGCGTACCCAAAGCAGTCAGATTCAAAGCGTAGCCTCCGGTAGCAAGATAAACTGCATCGGCGATCGCCCCGATTTGGCGGACAAGTGTGCCCAGGCGATCGCGAAACAGCCGTCCCGCCGGATAAGCAGGCACTACTCCCCATCCGGTTTCCTCTCCTACCAAAATCACATCCGCCGTAGCCAGCTTCAAACTAGCAATCAAGTCTTGCTGCGTTTGCTCCCAAACAGGCGCTGCTTGTTCTAACAGATTTGCCGTCCAAGTTCCCAGGGAATCAATTAATAAGCATTCTGATGATTTGCCCGATCGCACAACTGCTGATAAGTCGATCGGCACTTCGAGAATTTTCCAATTAGTCGGACGGCGATTTCGGTGCTGTTCGAGGCGACTTTGCCACTCCAAATCTGCTTCATCAACCAGGCTAGTAGCCACATAGATTACTTGTTTGGACGAATCCGTAGCCAGAGTTTCTGCCCATTCACTTTTCCCACTTCGGGCAGGCCCGGTTACTAAGATTATTTTAGTCATTTGTTATTTGTTATTTGTTGTTGGTTATTGGTTATTGGTTATTGGTTATTGGTTATTGGTTATTGGTTATTGGTTATTGGTTATTGGTTATTGGTTATTGGTTGTTGGTTGTTGGTTATTGGTTATTGGTGATTGGTTGTTGGTTATTGGTTATTTGTTATTGGTTGTTGGTGATTGGTGATTGGTTATTAGTTATTGGTTGTTGGTTATTGGTTATTTGTTATTGGTTGTTTGATTGCCAATCATTTTTAGGCGATAATAGCATTGATGGGACAATATCAGAGTCAGTCGATCGAGCTCCCCAGCATTTCCCAAGCTGTCAATTATGCAAAACCCTCAAATATCAGCAATAATTTGTACCCACAATCGTCACAGCTATCTAGGCGCTGCGATCGACAGCTTGCTGGCACAGGATTTTCCCGACAACTTTGAAATACTGGTAGTGGATAACGCTTCTAGCGATTATGCCAGCCCCAACAGCTCCAAAACACTCACCCGCGAAGTCGTAGAAGCCAGACTCTCCAACCCCCGCCTCAAGTACGTCTGGGAACCCGAACTCGGCTTGTCAGTAGCCCGGAACACCGCTGCGAGAGTTGCAGAGAGCGAGATATTAGCTTATCTCGACGATGATGCCGTTGCTGAGTCCAATTGGCTCAGGGTACTGCACAGCGCCTATCAAAGCAATCAAAAACTCGCCGTAGCTGGTGGTAAAGTCAATTTGCTATGGCCTTCGGGAGTCAGCCCTCCCGAATGGCTGTCACCGGGATTGGCCGAAAACTTGGGGGCTTACGATTTGGGAGAGACTTGGGTGTACGTGACGGCGGCTGGTTTGACTCCCAGGGGTGTAAATTACTCAATCCGGCGCACTTTTTTAGCACAAATTGGCGGTTTCGATGTCAAACTCGGTAGAGTCGGCACAAAATTGTTGTCAAACGAAGAATTGCGGGCCACAGAACTAGCTTTAGAGTTAGGTTGGCAAGTAGTTTATCTACCGGAAGCCCTGGTGCTTCACAACGTCGCTCCATCGCGCCTTCACAAAGCGTGGTTTGTCGAGCGCGGGTGGTGGCAAGGCATCAGCGAGTGTTACCGGGAACAATTGTGCGATCGAGCCGGTATTGTTCAGCTTTGGCGTGGGGGTGAAAGAATGTTGAGAGGTGTCTACAAATCTTTTAAATATATTAGAGATCCAGCGCTGCGCTTTGAAAACTTGGTTTTTGCTTGGGGTCAAATTGGTTATTTGAGTGCAGCCGTCAGCGGCATGGTTTTTGCACCGAAATCGACCCGCAGGCATTAGGCTATAGGCAATATCCCTCGCTGTCTAGTGCCGATCGCACTTCATCCACAACAACTCGACCGAATTCAGGTTCAAGCACTCGATTATGACCTCTAGTTCATCCAAGATTCCGGTTTCGGTACTCATTCCGGCAAAAGACGAAGAACTTAATCTACCTGCGTGTCTAGCCAGCATTGCTAGGGCGGATGAAGTTTTTCTAGTTGATTCCCAAAGTAGCGATCGCACTGTCGAAATCGCCATCAGCAGTGGCGCAAAAGTAGTGCAATTCTACTTCGATAACCGCTGGCCAAAAAAGAAAAATTGGTCATTGGATAACCTGCCATTTCGCAACGAATGGGTGTTAATTGTCGATTGCGACGAGCGGATTCCGCCTGAACTTTGGGACGAGATTGCGAAAGTCATCCAAAACCCGAATTTTGAGGGCTACTACCTGAATCGCAAAGTCTTATTTTTAGGACAATGGCTACGTTACGGAGGCAGATATCCCGACTGGAACTTGCGTTTGTTCAAGCATCAAAAAGGTCGCTACGAAAATCTCGGCACCGAATCCGTACCAAATACGGGGGACAACGAAGTTCACGAACACGTCATTTTAGCAGGTGCTGTCGGCTACTTAAAAAATGACATGATTCATGAAGATTACCGCGATTTATTTCACTGGATAGAACGGCATAACCGCTATTCTAATTGGGAAGCTCGCGTTTATTACAATATAATTGAAGGGCGCGACGACAGCGGCACTATTGGCGCCAACTTATTTGGAGATGCAGTGCAGCGCAAGCGATTTCTCAAAAAAGTTTGGGTGAGGCTGCCTTTTAAACCAATGCTCAGATTTATTTTATTTTACTTCATTCAGCTCGGCTTTTTGGATGGAAAAGCTGGCTATATTTATGCAAGGTTATTGAGTCAGTATGAGTATCAAATTAATGCAAAACTTTACGAGTTGCGCTCTTGCGGCGGTCAGTTGAATGTGGCAGAATCTGAGCCTATTCTGTCACCGCCAGTGATTAGTGATTCGGCGGTTGGAACCGCCACTAAACAAACGAAGTCTGCCTCCGCAGACTAAGAAATAAACGGGATATTTCAGTCTAATTTTGTATTAGTCTCGCGTTGCGCGGACATTGTTTATGTAGACGCGGTTTCAACCGCCGGGTTTCTTCGTTTGTATCAATGCTATTTCAACCGCCTTTGTTTCTGCACAAAAGAAGTTAGGTTGGGCGGGTTTTTGAGATTATTAATTTTATTCAACATCTCAAAAAGTTCGCTCATCGCACAGGGGATTTAAGCCCCCACCTTTAGGTGGATTGTTTTTAGGCTGGGGCTTAAATCCCCAGCCTAAAAACTTCGCACTCAACTGTCAACTGTCAACGCAGACGAGGAGACATCATTTAATTAGTTCTTCGAGGGATGGAAATAACAATTTTTCGGCGCTCACTTTTTCGCAATCGCAAGGTTGTTGAATTGCGGATGTTTCTGATACATTTCCTAGCAGCAATTGGATGCTTTCAATGAGCAATGGTAGAGTTAATAAAATAATTGATGCCGATACTAGCAAGCTAATTAAGCCGTCAGCCCAATTCCAGTGTAGCCACGCCACGGCGATCGCAGCTAAAATTACTCCCACCGACGAAAATATGTCGGCGACTGCGTGCAGAAAGGCGCTTTTGAGGTTCAAGTCGCCGTGACAGCAGGAATGCAAGCAGCAAGCATTGATTGAGTTGATGCTTAAACCGACTATGGCGGTGATTAACATCGGGAGTCCTTCTACTTCGGGGGTTGGGGACTGCAAACGGGCGATCGACTCTACTGCAATCCAAAGTGCGATCGCCACTAAGCTGATACTATTAACTAAGGCAGCTATGATTTCTCCACGAGCGGGCAGGATTCCCACTCCACCAGAAAACTCACTCTTTGTGGAACAGGCATCTTGCCTGTTATTAACAATAGTACCCGAACTTAATTCGATCGCACAATCCACCGATTTACTGCTTTTTAGTGACGAGTACCAAGTAGCTGTCAAAGTTATCGCTAAAGCTGCTACATCTGACAAAACGTGACCAGCATCTGCTAATAGGGACAAACTGTGAGAGCTCGTTGCGGCGATTAATTCTGCTACAAAAAAGCTACTAAGCAATACCAAAGCTGTTTGCAAAAGTCGCACTTTGGCAATTCTGGGATTTGGATTGTCGCATTGTGCGAGATTCTTGGTGTTTTCAGGCTTAAAATTGTCCCTAACTCGAAATGTCATGCAGCAATCCTTACAGCTAAACTCGATTTTCAATTAAACATTAGATGACTCATTATACGCCAACTCCCGACGCGGAACCGCAAAAGCCGATCGCCAATTCCGCAAATCCTGAAATCAATGATAATCCAACTAGCGACAACCAACCAAATATTTTAACCGGGGCATCTTTGGTTGATTTGCGCAGGTACGATCAATCAAAGTTCGATCGCGGAAGACCTGGTTGGCTAATTTTGCTCTGGTGGTTCGTGCAGGCGATCGCATTTCCTCTCACTCCACACCCTTTTAATGGCATTAGAAGCGGGTTTCTGCGACTATTTGGAGCGAAAATAGGTTCTGGGGTAATTATCCGCCCTACAGCTCGTTTTACCTATCCCTGGAAAATTGAAATCGGCGATTATAGTTGGATCGGAGATGATGTTGTATTGTACAGTTTGGAGCGAATTGCGATCGGCAAACACTGCGTCATTTCTCAAAAAAGCTACCTGTGCACCGGCACTCATGACCCCGAAGACCCAGCCTTTGGGTTAATCGCAGCATCTGTTATCATTAATCATGGCGTTTGGATTGCCGCCGACTGCTTCATTGGCCCTGGTGTTGCGATCGGTGCAAATGCCTTAATTGGAGCTCGCAGCAGTGTATTTGAAAATATGCCAGCCGGCTTTGTTTGTATGGGAAGTCCGTGTCGTCCGCGCTATCCCAGAAAAATTAACAAAAGTTCGTAGTAAGGACTTCAGTCCTTTCAAAAATTCGTAGTAAGCTGTTCTACCTTGAAATTAGACCTCTTGCAAAAATAACTAGGACGGGCTCTCCGGCCCGTCCCACAAAAAACATTTTTTCTTGTGGAACAGGCATCTTGCCTGTTACAAAATTTGATTAAAATGACTTTGGCAAGAGGTCTATTGTGTGTCAAGAATCAATTAAAGTCTTGTGGAATGGGCTTCGACGCCGTTCCGAATATACAATTTAAATGCGTGACAGCTTAAGGACTTCAGTCCTTTTTATCCAACTTTGGACTAAGGACTAAAGTCCTGACTACAAACCTAGGACTAAAGTCCTGACTACAAACCTAGGACTAAAGTCCTGACTACAAACTGGTTAATAACTGGCAATCAAAACACCTTATTTTCTCAATCAAAAGTGCATACAATATCCGCAGAATTGTTAATAAAAATCTCCCATATATTTACATCTACATTATTTAATATCGGGGAAAATCCTGTATCTCTAAGGTCACTGTTAGAGCTAATTATATCATTTGTCGTCGTCCTGTTCGTATCGCAAGGTTTTACAACTTTTCTCAAAGAACGCTTGCTAGTTAAATTGGGTATTGACGAAGGAAACCGCGAAGCAATTTCAGTAATAATTCGCTATTTAATCGTAGCTTTTGGAGTGATAATTGCCATCCAAGGAATAGGTTTTAACCTTGCTTCTTTCGCCGTTGTAGCGGGTGGATTGGGAGTCGGAATTGGCTTCGGAATACAGGATTTAACAACTAATTTTGTCAGCGGCTTAACGCTGCTTTTAGACAGGCCAGTGAAAGTCGGAGATTTTGTGGAATTAGAAGGATTGATGGGAATCGTCAAAAAAATCTCGATTCGATCGACGATTATCAAAACTAACGACGATTCCAGCGTCATAGTCCCGAATAGTAACATGATTAGCAACAAAATTGTTAACTGGAGTTACGAAAATCAGCTACTTTGTCTGCGACTCTCCATAGAAGTAGCCGAGAATAGTGACCCGCTGTTAGTGACAGAAACTCTGTTAAATATTGCTTACGCGGAAGCAGGGGTTTTGTACGAGCCGAATCCGAAAGTATTGTTTGTCGAGTTTGGCGATGATAGTTTTAAATTTGAACTTTTAGTTTGGACGGATAGGCCGACTGAAAGAGAGGTAATTAAAAGTTCTTTGAATTTTGCGATCGAGTACAATTTTCGCCAGTATGAAATCAATTTTCCGTTTAATAATAGAGAAATTTATTTGAAAACTCCCGAAGTTTTGTTATCGTTTTTTAAGCAAAATGAAAGTTCAAATGAAACCACGAAAAGCTCCTCTGAAAACAATCCCAAAATACCTCTTTGTGCAGATAAAATAAAAAAACAATCGCCGATTAGCAGTTTGCTGCGAGAAGTGACATATTTTGAAAATTTCACGGATCTAGAATTGCGCCAATTGATTGAAGTTGGATACCGCCAACGGCTACGATCGCAAGAATTTTTGTTCCGAGAAAATGACCCAGGAGATGCTTTTTACATCATCCTTTCCGGTTCAGTGGAAGTGTTTGTCGAAGCTATTGATAAACATTTGACAAATCTCGGTGCGGGCAAGTTTTTGGGTGAACTTTCTTTGATGTTGGGAATTCCCAGAACTGCTTCGGTGAGAGCTTTGGAAGAAACAATTTTGTTCACAATCAATAAAGAAGGTTTTCAGAAGGTTTTAACTGAACGGCCGGATTTATCCGAACAGATTATTCAAGAAATAGTTAAACACAAAGAAGAATTAAGCGAGAGACAGCAGGAATTGCGAGAAATGGAGTTGGTAGATGCAGCAGCAGATGATGAAACTCCTGTAGAGTGGGTGAGGAAAAGGCTCAAAAATCTCTTCAGTATTTGAAGTAAAATTAACCTAAATAGGGCTTGCTGAATAATCGATCGCATATTGCGTGGTGAAAGGTTGCGCTCGCGCGATCGAGAGTAAAATCGCCGTGAAAAATAGGTAAAATAGTACAAAAACCGTGGATCGTCATGTGCGATCGTGTACAGAAAAGCTGAGTTTGCTCCTGTCTCACCCTGCGACTTTGAATTCCACTCATCTGGAAAATTATCACTCCTTTAACCGTTGGGTAAAAATAGTCTAGCTCATCTAATCGGGCGATGGCTTACGCCCCGCTACGTTACTTTTGGGGTCGGGAAACGGCACTGGCGTGTCCTCAATATCCTCAATTTCTCAGCACCTTAATTCTAAGCTGTCGCGCATTTAAATTGTATATTCAGGGCGGGTTCTCCCGCCCACCCCACAAGACTTTGATTGTTTTTTGATATACAATTTAAATGCAGAACAGCTTAATCCTTGTGAGTGTGAATTAACTCACCTTCAATAGGTATAGAAATATTCAACTTAGACAACTCCGGGTTCAACATCGCCTTAACAATACCAGAACTCACCATCACCTCCAAACAGCCTAGGGCTTGATGAAGTGCTACCTGAGCGTGTTGTACAGAGAAACGCTCCCTAAACACCAAAACCAACTGCCGATAAATTTGTTCAATGTACTCAGTGCGGCCCAAAATGTCAATCAGCAAACCATAGAAACCCGTAACAGGCAACCGTTGACCGTTCTTCACGTAACACTTGATTCGGTTAATTTCACCAGCATTATAAACAGCTACAAACTCAATATCAGCATCCACTAGGTCTAGCTGAAACATATTGTACGCCGAAAGTAGCCAAGGAACCTCCTCCTTTGAAAAGCGCTGCATCACCTGTTTCATCGAACCCAAATCAAATCCAGCAATCACCGCTTGACCCAAAATATCATTGGTAAATCCACCTTGAGCCAACCATCGAAAAGCTGTTTCCGGACTTAAATTCAACCCAGCATCCCGCGCAATTTCCCTTGAATGTTCGTGTAAATCAGTGAATTGACCGTTAGCAGCGTACCAATAATCAGCGAAACGAATGTGCTGTTCAACTCGGCTCCGTTGATTGTGATCGTATTGAGATTTAAGCCAATTACCATCGTATTTCTGCTGCTCTTGCTCTAATGCCAAAATCGTGTAAGCCAATTCACGAGCACCAGTATGAGCTAAAGTCATGCCCGCCGATAAAATTGGGTCAGCAAAACCAGCAGTTTCACCCACCAAAAACCAATTTTCTCCTACTGTTTTATCGACCAAAAATGACCAATCTTTGGTAGTTTCAATCTTTCCCGTGCTGGTAGCATTAGCGATTAACTTGCTGATGCGAGGTTCGCTATTGAGGGCTTCGGTATAGATATCCTCTGGTCGCTTTTTCAGTGACTTATAATGTTCCGCTGGGCAAACGAAGCCGATACTGGTGCGAGTTGGGCTCAAGGGAATGAACCAAAGCCACCCGTGACTCAAACTCAGTACCTGTATCCGGGTGCCGCCAACGCCGATTGTCTCTGCCCATTCAGCGTTTGTCCAGTAGTCCCAGATAGCGATATTTTGCAGCCGCGTCGGGCTGTGTGTCTCGACTCCCAATGCTCGCCGCAGCACGCCAATGTGGCCGGAGGCATCGATGTAGTAGCGGGCGGTTATTTGTTCTGCCGATCGCACGTGTAGCGCCGTAATCCGATCGCCCACCACATCTACCTTAACAACCGCAGTCTCTTCTCTGACTAAGCATCCCATTTCTTCGGCATGGCGCAGCAAAATCTCATCATATTTGGCGCGATCGACCTGGAAAGCAGTTTGCCGTCTCTGTCCCTCAAATTTAGCAGGGCGCTGTTCATCTTTAAACAATTCCGGCTTAATGAAATTAAAATCCCAAGGCTGTAGATCCGTTCCCCAGCGATAGATTCCACCAATTTTAATCGGGAAGTTGGCTGCTTCTACTTTATCCCAGCATCCCATTTCTTGAAGCACATCGCTAATTTGAGGTAATTGGCTTTCCCCAACATGATCGCGAGGAAACTTTTCTTTCTCTAGGATTAGCACGCTCAGATTGGGATTGTATTTCTTGAGCAAAGTTCCAGTAGTAGTACCAGCAGGGCCGCCGCCCACAATCACAACGTCGTAATGGCTCATATGCAAGTAGGGATAGTAGATGCTAAATTTGGACATTGAGGAGACAAATGTATGACTATTGGGCCTCGGAATGAGCGAGGCCCAATAGTTATTTTTAACAGGTTTTATCCGACTGCCAGTTTCTCATCTTCAGCTATCGGAGAACTCTGGGAAATATCCAAATTCTCAGTCCAAGTATGAGCGATATCTAAATTCTCAGTCCAAGTATGAGCAATATCCAAATTCTCAGTCCAAGTATGAGCGATATCCAAATTCTCAGTCCAAGTGTGAGCTATATCCAGATTATCGATCGCTATTGAAGAATTACTGTTAGATTGTGACATGATGCGTCTCCTTCTAAGTAATGAATTTGATCTGATTCTAAGACTTGTCTGGTTATAAAACTTGAAAAGTTTACATCTCGTAAGCTACGCAACTTTTAAAGGTTGCAAAATCTCACGGCTTTGGAGAAAAGAATGCTCAAAGCTATGGGTTTTTGCATAAACCAGAAGAGCATCCGTCAGTTCCGTGAAAACTTCAAACAAGTGCTCAACTATCTTAAAAACCTCTTGACGAGTCTCCTCTGTCAGTTGTATGTTTTCAATCAATCGCCTCTTCTGAGATAAATCCTTACTGTGGCTATTTTCTACCTCTAAATGAAAACGACCAAAATAAAGAAGCTCCTTTTGGGTAATTGTTCGGAGTTCTTGAGCAACTGGTGCTGCTGTTGAAAAGAACACATTACCAGTTGCTTCTATTACTTCCATGATAGCTAACTTCGAGATCGGAGTCGCTCCAAAAGCATATCGGAAAATTTGGTGTGTTACCCACCGCGAAGCTTGTGTTTCTTCGCTCCAAACAAAATTCAAAGCATCACTGAACTTCAGCGTTCTGTTAATACCCAGTGTTTCCAAATCTTCCAGAAACCACAACCAGTGATGATCGTCTTCATAACTGTGTTTATTAATTATTTCCTGAATAGGATCGTTGGTTGGTTCTTCTCGGAAAACATATTTATTGAATTCACCAAAACTCATTACGAAAGGAGCAACGCAGGGAGCGAAAGCTAGGCGTTGTCTTGGGTCTATACTTTGGTCTCGCATAAACTCAAATAGCCCAGATTTAGCAAATTCTTGCTTCTTCTTTTCAATCAATGCTAGGACTTCTTCCATTGTGTTGCACCTGATTATCGAATAACTTTAACAACTTCATCATTATATAATTGTGATATTAATCAGCTTATTTTGTGATTTACATCACGTTGAATTGTGTTCTCGATCGCCAAAACCTGCATTTCCAAGCCCTGGGCTTCACCTTGGTTCTGGGGAAAAAGGCTGAAACCTAGAGCTAAACATTGAATTCATCAGGATTTGTCACTGATATGTGCGATCGATCTCACCGAGTTTGTTACAATAATATGGTTATTTACAGAGTCAAGTGTCAAACAGTAAACATCAGCCGGAGATCCAAACCAGATATGCTGTCCTCAGCCAGTTCACACCCCCTAAACCTTTACGCATCTACTTCCTCAAAAAAAAACGAGTAATTACTTAATTATAAATGTATTTAAAAATACACGCTCAATTAAAAATACTTAAGTGTCGCCGCCCCGCCGCCCGATCGACATCAAACACGATATTAACCCAACACTTAGTCAGAGAATAAAAACCATGAATTCACTTCCCGGTTACAAAATCACAGAAGTTGTTCAACTTGGTGTGAAGTCCATCATTTATCGCGCAGTCAGAGAGTCAGATCGATCGCCTGCGATCATTAAAATACTCAATACCGAGTATCCCACAATAGAACAAATTACCCGCTTGAGACATGAATACAAAATTAGCTCCGATCTCAAACTCGAAGGGATTGTCAAACCCCATAGCTTAGAAAAATATAAAAACAGTTTCGCTCTGATCTTAGAAGATTGCGGCGGTCAATCTCTCAGACACCATCTCGCGGGTAAAAGTATCAAAATCCAGAAGTTTTTGCCGCTGGCTATTCAAGTAGCTCAAACTCTCGGAGAAGTGCATCAAAACCAGATTATTCATAAAGATATTAAACCCTCAAATATAATCATATCCCCAGATTTTGAACAAGTAAAAATCACCGACTTTAGCATGGCAACACGCCTATCTAGAGAAGTTCACCAAAATAGCAATACCACCGTACTAGAAGGCACTCTAGCCTATATATCCCCAGAGCAAACTGGTCGGATGAACCGCGACCTCGACTACCGAACAGACTTGTACTCTCTAGGCATCACCTTTTATGAAATGCTGACAGGAGAGTTGCCCTTTAACTCAACCGACCCCCTAGAATTAATTCACAGCCACATTGCGGTGACGCCTGTTCCTCCCCATCAACTAAATAACGAAGTCCCGCAGATGGTTTCATCCATTGTCATGAAACTATTAGCTAAAAATGCCGAAGACCGATATCAAAGTGCCTTTGGAGTAAAAGCCGACCTAGAAAATTGTCTGAATCAGTTACAAACTACTGGCAAAATAGAAAGTTTTATTCCGGGGAGAATTGATAAATCAGGTCAATTTTTGATTCCCCAAAAACTCTACGGGCGCACAAAAGAAGTCGCTGATTTGATGGCAGCTTTCGAGCGAGTCAGCTTCGGAAAAAGTGAAATGGTTTTGGTAAGCGGTTACTCAGGGATTGGCAAAACCTCAATTGTGAATGAAATTCACAAACCAATTGTACGGCAGCGCGGTTATTTTATTGCTGGTAAGTTTGACCAGTTTAAGCGGGATATTCCTTATGCTGGAATAACTCAAGCCTTTGAGTCACTGATGCAGCAGTTATTAACAACCAGCTCAGACGAGTTGGCAATTTGGAAACAAAAGCTTTTGTCAAAGCTGGGCCAAAGCGGTGGAATTATTATTGCTGTCGTCCATTCTGTCGAACTAATAATTGGTTCGCAGCCTGCTGTTCCACAATTGGGGCCGACAGAATTTCAAAATTGCTTTCATCGACTTTTCAAAGAATTTTTGAATGTGTTTGCCCAAGCAGAACACCCCTTAGTTCTATTTCTGGATGATTTGCAGTGGGCCGATTCAGCCTCCTTAAAATTAATTCAGGAACTGGTAACAGACTTGGATAGCCGATTTTTTTTACTGATAGGGGCATATCGAGATAATGAAGTCAATTCAACTCATCCGTTAGTTCAAACTGTCGAAAAAATTCAACAGACTGGTGCTCAGGTGCATAACATTATCATCCCGTATTTAGAGTTGAAGAGCGTTACTGAGCTAGTGCGGGATACTTTGGGTAATGAAACTGAAAAGTTAAAGTCACTGGCAGAGTTGATTTTTAATAAAACTGGCGGAAATCCATTTTTTATAACTCAACTGATCTCAACTTTTCACTCAGAAAAACTGTTAGCTTTTGATTTCAATCTTGGTGCGTGGCAGTGGGATATCGGGGAAATTGCAGCCGCTGGCATTGCAGATTACAGTGTCGTTGAATTAGTGGCTCGAAATATTCAACAACTGCCGGAGGAGACGCAGCAAGTATTAAAATTAGCTGCTTGTATGGGCAACCGTTTTAGTTTAGAACATTTGGCAATTGTTAGGGAAAAATCTAGCTCGGAAACGGCGGCTGATTTATGGGATGCGCTGCAAGCTGGTTTAATTCTACCAATGAGCGATGCTTACAAAATTCCACTGCTTGATCAGGAAATCGTGAAAAAATACCAGACGGGCGAGACGCCCATCCCACAAAACAATCAAAATCATCCTGCAATTATACAACGCTCAATTGATTATAGATTTTTGCACGATCGCGTACAGCAAGCCACCTACTCTCTCATCCCCGACTCCCAGAAAAAACAAACCCACCTAAAAATCGGCTCCCTGCTGCTGAATTCAACCCCACCATCGGAGATAGCAGAAAACATCTTTGATATTGTCAACCAACTCAATATCGGGGTGGAATTCATGACAAATCAATCCCAGCGAGATGAACTAGCTAACTTTAATCTCATCGCTGGTAAGAAAGCTAAGGGTTCGGCTGCTTATGAAGCGGCACTCAAATATTTTAATGCAGGTCTAAAAATTCTGCCTGAACAAGCTTGGCAGAGTCACTACGATTTAATCATGGAACTCCATATCGAAGCGCTGGAACTGTCCTATATAAATACCGATTTTGAGCGAGCATTCCAGCTATCAGAGGTGATTAT
Organism: Microcoleus sp. CAN_BIN18; assembly: GCA_026786085.1. GTDB lineage: Bacteria > Cyanobacteriota > Cyanobacteriia > Cyanobacteriales > Microcoleaceae > Microcoleus. The sequence continues at coordinate 15,978 of JAJAYT010000184.1, forward strand.
ATTCCGCGCCAAACATTTGCTAGAAAAAGTCAAAGTTTATGAGCTAAAAGTAATTTTTTACTTCAATCAAGATCAAGCTCAAGATTCGATAGATATCGCTATAGAAGCTTTGAATTTGCTGGAAATTTACATCCCTAAAAAACCACAAAAACTAAATATTCTTATCGAGCTATTTCTGACGAAACTAGCTTTGAGAAATAAACAGATTGAGGATTTATTGGAACTGCCACCAATGACTGACCCTAATAAAATTGCAGCTATACGGATTTTGACGAATATGAGTCCGGCTGCTTTTGTAGTAGCACCTGATATGTTCCCACTGATCGTGTTTAAAATGGTTATTCTTTCTCTTAAGTACGGGAATGCGCCGCTGTCTAGTTTCGCCTATGCAAGTTATGGCGTAATCGAGTGTGGAGTGTTAGGGGATATGAATGCTGGATACCGATACGGTCAACTAGCTCAGGCACTATTAGAACGATTCCACACCAACTTGCACAACTCTCAAATTTCACTAAGTTTTAATAGTTTTATCCGCCACTGGTCGGAGCATATCAGAGCAAGTCTTATAGGTTTAGTGGAGGGAATGCAGAGTGGAATAGAAACGGGAGATGTCAACAATGCTTGTTATTGTGCTAGTTTTTACAGCAATTATATATTTTTGAGTGGGGAACCTCTGGATTCTGTGGAGACTAAGCAGAGTCAATATATTCAAATGTTTGTGAATTATCAGAATGAATTTATGATTCATCAAGCCCGAGTTGGGGCGCAAGTGGTCTTAAATTTGCAAGGTGAAACAGCTAATCCTTGCTTGTTGACTGGCGAAATGTTTAATGAAGAAACTATGCTACCAGCTTTAATAGACAGTAAAAATAATCTGGTAATATTTGTAGTGTATTTGTATAAATCATGGCTAAATTATCTATTTAAAAATTATGCTAAATCTGCTGAAAATGCCATAGCAGCATCAAACTACTCTGAGGCTGTGATGGGCATGATGTATGTTCCAATCCACAATTTTTACTATTCTCTAGCACTCTTAGCTTTGTATCCCACAGATTCAAAAAGTGAACAGAACAAACATTTGAAAAAAGTTGCTTCGCTTCAGAAAAAAATGAAGCATTGGGCTTTGAATTCTCCGGGAAATTATCAGCATAAATATGATTTGGTAGAAGCGGAAAAAGCGCGAGTATTGGGACAATATGAAAAAGCTGCTATGTATTACGATCGCGCAGTGAAAGGAGCCTCGGAAAATGAATACCTCCACGAAGCAGCGCTGGCAAATGAACGGGCGGCAGAATTCTATCTGGCTGGCGATCGCCCAAAAGTGGCTGAGATTTATCTGATAGATGCTTACTACGGCTATATTCATTGGGGAGCAACTGCTAAGGTTAAACATTTGGAGTCAGAGTATCCGATGTCTTTACCTCCTGCATCGGTGGCAAAATCCAGCGCCGATCGAACTATCACTAGCACTAATACTTCCACAAGCAGCAGTCACAATAGTTTATTAGATTTGACAACTGTGTTGAAGGCATCTCAAGCGCTAGCTAGTGAAATTGTGCTGGAAAGGTTGTTAGAAAAGTTGATGAAAATTGCGATCGAGAATGCTGGGGCACAAAAAGGTTTTCTGCTGATGCCCAAGTCAGGAAAATTGGTGATTCAAGCAGCGGCTTCGGTGCAGTCTGCGGATATTGCAGTCGAGCAATGTCCTACAGTCGCCCCAGGGGAGGTTTTGCCCATGACGGTGATTAATTATGTGGAAAGGACGCACTCTGATGTGCTGTTAAGTGAGGCGACTAAGGAAGGTCTATTTACACAGGATTCGTATATTAAAAGGCAGAAAGTGCGATCGGCTCTTTGTACTCCGATTCTGAATCAAAGCAAACTTGTAGGCATTCTTTATCTGGAAAATAATTTAACTTCTGAAGCGTTTTCGACCACTAGATTGGAGATTTTAAAAATGCTTTCTTCCCAAGCGGCTATATCTCTGGAAAATGCGGTACTCGTTGCTAATTTGTCGGAGGCTAAGGAACAGTTAGAGGATTATTCGCAAACGCTGGAGGTGAAAGTAGAAGAGCGCACGCAGGAATTAAAGACTTCGGAGGTGCAGTTGAGGGAAAAAGCGACACAGTTGGAAGTTACTTTGGGCGAATTACGCTCTACACAAACTCAATTGATTCAAACTGAAAAGATGTCTTCTTTGGGGCAGTTGGTGGCGGGGGTTGCTCACGAAATTAATAATCCGATTAATTTCATCTACGGCAATGTCGTCCACGCTAGAGATTATGGCTCGGATTTGCTGGGATTGATTGAGCTTTACCAGGAATCTTACCCGAATCCTACTCCAGAGATTGTTGCTCAAACAGAAGATATTGACCTCGGTTTTATTCAAGAAGATTTGCCTAAAATGCTGCAATCAATGCAGATGGGGGTCGATCGCGTCCGCAATATTGTGCTGTCGCTGCGGAATTTTTCAAGGCTTGATGAAGCGGACATGAAACCAGTTGATATTCACTCTGGGATTGAATCGACTCTGTTGATTTTGCAGCACAAGTTGAAAAAGAATGGAGACGGATCGGGAATTAATGTGATTAAAGACTATGGTAAACTGCCGAATGTAAGTTGTTATGTTTCTGGGTTAAATCAGGTGTTTATGAATATTTTGAGCAATGGAATTGATGCCGTGGAGTTAGGAGTTGGGATTCAGGAGACAACTGCTGGACTCGCAAATCCTTTATCTCAAATCTGTGAGCGAAAAATTCAGATTCGGACTGAGGTATGTACTGACAATAACTTTGTGAGAATTTGTGTTGCTGATAATGGGCCTGGGATGACGGAGGAAGTGCGATCGCGAATCTTTGACCCTTTCTTTACTACAAAAGCTGTGGGTAAAGGTACTGGTTTAGGGTTGAGTATTAGTTACCAGATTGTGGTAGAGAAACACGGCGGGAAGCTAATGTGCTTTTCCGCGCCCGGTGAAGGGACTGAGTTTGTGATTGAAATTCCGGTGCAGCCAAAGAATACCGGGCGAATGGAATTCGCGTCTATACAAACAAAACCCGCCGCCGCGGGTTAAAGATGAAGAGGGAGAATACCGGGCGAATGGAATTCGCGTCTATACAAACA
>JAJAYT010000185.1 GCA_026786085.1 Microcoleus sp. CAN_BIN18
CAAGTCACAGACTGCTACCCCCGCGCCTCCTTTGAAACCACAATTACCCGCGATACCATCAACCAGTTTTATTTATTCAATCCCCGGAACGTATACCAAAACTTTATTGTGGGAGTCAACGGGGGCGATCGCCCGCTGTTCACCTACCTCGGCCCCCTGCAACCAAACCTCGGTAACGCCGTGTATTCGAGCCTGGGAGCCATGTCTCCCCTGCTAAATGACCCCGACCTCGAACTCATCGGCATCGGCACTCGCATCTTCCTAGGAGGCGCTCAGGGCTACATTACCTGGGAAGGAACCCAGCACTTTCCGCTGCAAAAACGCCAGCCCAACCGCACCCCCATCGGCCCAGCCGCCACCCTCGCACTCATCGGCGATGCCAAACAGATGAATTCCAAATGGGTACGAGGTTGCTACTTCAAAAACTATGGCCCATCCCTGATGCTGGGAATCGGCATCCCCTTTCCCGTCTTAAACGAAACAGTCGTGGCGCATTGTGCAGTATCAGACAAAAAAATAGTAGCGCCGGTGGTAGATTTCTCTATCCCCCGGCGCGTGCGTCCCACATTCGGTTTAGTTAGTTATGCTCAATTAAAAACAGGGCGCATTCTCATCGAGGGAAAACCGGTGCGGGCGGCCCCCCTTGCGAGTATGTTTCTCTCGCGGCAAGTAGCAGTGGAATTGAAGCAGCAAATTGAAGCTGGTCAATTTACCCTCACGGCCCCAGTTGCTCCCCTACCTAGCGACAGAGTGTTTCTGCCGCAAGATTTGTGGGGCGCACAAGTCAGGATTGAATAAACAGTCCCTAAACTCAAGTGACGGATTATAACTTGAATGAACCACAAGAGGATATTCAAAGATGATCGACGAGAACCAGTGTAAGTTTACAGATCAGGAGGTTACCGCTGCCGAAAAGCAAATCGTTGAGCAGTCGAAAAGAATTGAATTCTATCTAACAGAATTTTCTGTTGAGCTTCTAGCTTCAAAGATGCAAAATGGGGATTTCGAGGTTCCAGATTATCAGCGCGAGGACACTTGGGAGGATAGGCGCAAGTCCCGGTTCATTGAGTCACTTTTGATGGGACTTCCGATTCCTTTCCTCTTCTTTTGGGAAAGCCCAGCAACAGGTAAGCTCGAAATTGTTGACGGATCGCAACGCCTGAGAACGATTGAGGCGTTCCTTCTTGGCGACTTTGCTCTAGGTAATTTAGACGAAATGACGCTGCTATCGGGATTTAGGTTTAAAGATTTCCCCGAATCTCGGCAACGAAAAATCAAGAACCGTTCTATCAGAGGGATCGTGCTCAATGAACACGCCGATGAGCAAGCACGATTTGATCTTTTTGAACGAATTAACACAGGAAGCAAGATAGCGAACAAGGCTGAAGTTCGTCGAGGTGCACTGGGAGGGCTTTTCCAAAAGCTTGTTATCTCGCTTGCCCAAGAGTCGCTCTTTGTGCATCTTGCACCTGTCTCAGATAAGCAACTTAAGGAGCGAGAAAGAGAAGAACTGGTGACACGCTTTTTCGCTTATAGCGATGGTCTTGAAGGCTATAGAGACAAGCCGTCAGAGTTCCTTTTCGAGTATACGAAGAAGATAAATGCCCATTTTAAAGAGCACCCAGAGGAAGTTGATCTCTACCAGCAACGGTTCAAAGACGTAATAAAATTTGTATCACGCAACTTCCCGTGGGGCTTCCGCAAATCAGCTAAAGGTAAAGTAACATACCGATCGCGTTTTGAAGCTATAGCCATTGGAAGCTATCTGGCACTTCAGCAACGGCCTGAGATAGCTAACCAATCGATCAAAGTTGAAGAATGGTTGAACAGCAATGACTTTACAAAAGTGACCGGCGCCGACGGTGCGAACGCAATAGGCAGACTCAGGGCTCGTATACATTTCGTTCGCGATCGTTTACTTGGAGATTGAGGATGGAGGATTTGAGCCAAGCTTTTGAAGAGCGTTTACAGGAAATCGAAACTTACCTTGACCTGCTTGAGTCCATACAGCAACAAGTACAGAGAGGCACTCCACAAATCGGGGAAGCTATAATCACTCCGCAACAGCAGAAAATCCTCTATTCCAGTGTTTATCTACAGCTATATAATCTTGTGGAGTCAACTATTACTCGGTGCGTAGATGCCGTATCTAAGGCAGTAGCTAATCAGAGCTGGCGGCCCAACGACTTGTCCATTGAGTTGCGCCGTGAGTGGGTGCGATGTACCGCACGTACCCATACTGATATCAACTATGAGAATCGCCTAGAATCTGCATTAAACCTCTGCGATTACCTAGTGCAAGCACTCCCGATATCAAAGTTTGAAGTTGAAAAAGGTGGAGGTGGAAATTGGGATGATGAGGAGATTTACAAACTTAGTAAACGTCTCGGATTATCCTTAAATATAAGCGGTCAGGCTAATCGTGCTGTCAAACAACCATTTCGGGATGAGCAAGGCGCACTTTCCCTGATCAAAAGTTTTCGGAACAAACTAGCACACGGTAATCTATCATTTGCAGAGAGTGGCAATAATATTACTGTTAGCGATCTCCGTGACCTCACTGAACGAACAGCACTGTATCTAAGAGAGGTTTTGACACTCCCCAGCCTGAAGGCATGGGGATTCTTGGTTCAGTCAGTCGATTTGCTCGTTGATGTCACCACCAGCGAGTAGAGATCGTTCTGTCCCCAAGCGTTAATTTCGGTGTGCCCCACCGTATTTAAAGTGATGCCTGCCTGCTTCAATCCGAGAGCCAAAATATTCAGCGCGGCATTGTGGTCGCGGTCTAATACCGCACCGCAACCACAAATGTGTGTCCTAATCGACAGCGACTTCTTGACTCTATTTCCACAGACTGAGCAATCTTGGGAAGTATATTGAGGAGCGACAGCAATTACTATTTTACCGTATACTTTCCCAAAATATTGCAGCCACTGAGCAAACTGATTCCAAGCTGCATCGCTAATCGATTTGGCAAGCTTATGATTCTTAACCATATTCTTCACCTGCAAATCTTCGTAGGCTACAAAATCGTTAGATTTTACTACGCACAACGCCGTCTTGATGGCGAAGTCTTTACGCTGCCTGCTAACTTTGAGGTGTTTTCTTCCTAATTTGTTAATCGCTTTTTTGCGATTACTGGAACCTTTTTTCTTTCGGGAAACTCGTTTCTGCGCTCTCTTTAAAGCTTTTTCGCTTTTGCGAAGATAGCGAGGATTGGGGACTGTTTCACCGTTACTATCGGTATAGAAATGGTTTAATCCGACATCTATTCCAGTAGCTTTACCTGTGGGGATAGATTCTTCTGTGCGTTCCACATTGATGCAAAACTGGACGTAGTAGCCATCAGCCCGACGCACAACCCTAACTCGCTTAATTTCACTCTTAAGCGTAGAAATGTAAGTCCCGACTACCAACCAGCTTAAAAGTACCCGCTGCAAAACCGTCCGTAAATGTTAGACATCTTTTGTCGGCAGAAAGCTTCCATCCTGATGTTTTATATTCTACTGAGCGAGTGTGTTTCTTGAACTGCGGGTATCCTTTCTTTCCAGGTTTCTTCGCTTTGCAATTGGCAAAGAAACGTTGAACAGCAAAAATGGCACGTTCAGCCGAAGCCTGACGTGCCATTGAGTTAAGTTTTCGGGCCCACTCAAACTCTTTTGCCATGATGGCACATTGTTTGTAGATGTCAATTAGCTTAACTCCTTGATTGTCGATCCAGTATCTAAGAGCCTTGTTTCGGACAAACTGAGCAGTTCGGATCATGTCGTCGATGATTCGATATTGCTGTGCTTTGCCTTTCAACTTGTACTCTAGTGCTATCATGGGACTAGCTTATCACGTTTATACGACTTTGTGCCTATAAATGTGAAAAATATTTACATTGTATGGGCGAATTGAAGCCGTCCTAGAAGGACGGGGCTTTTACCCAGTTTTTCGGTAAATTGCTTCCAGTTATCCATAGATGCACATGAGTTCCTAATGCCGGAGAAGCGACCTAAAGGAGCAAAGACATGAATCCAGATGAGACTATGGTAGGCGCTCACATGAGCAAAGAGCCTCATACCGATCGCAGAAGTACAGCGATTCGCTGCATCGATCTGTTTTGTGGTTTGGGCGGTCTTACGCATGGACTGATCAAAGGAGGTATTCAGGTTGTTGCGGGCATTGACATCGATCGACAATGCCGCTTCCCATACGAGAGCAACAACGACGCCCTTTTCGTCGAGCAGGATGTCAGCGCTTTGTCTGGTCCCCAACTTGCAGGCATTTTTGGCGATGGGAAATTGCGGTTGCTGGCGGGCTGTGCGCCCTGCCAACCATTCTCGACTTACAGCCGTAAGGGACGCCAGGAACGCCAGGATAGCAAGTGGGCACTGGTATCCGACTTCGGTCGGCTAGTACGGGAGACTCAACCCGAATTCGTGACGATGGAGAATGTACCACAGCTTTTAGAGCATGAAGTTTTCAAGGATTTTTTGAACGAACTGGAAGGCTATTCGATCAGTTGGAGCATTGTAGATTGTGTTCAATATGGAGTTCCACAGACTCGTAAACGGCTTGTGCTACTAGCGTCCCGATTCGGAGCAGTAGAATTAGTACCTCCAATCTTTTCTAGACAATCCTGCACAACTGTGCGTGAGGCCATTTCCCATCTACCCGCCTTAGCCGCCGGATGCTCCGATCCAAATGACGCACTTCATACCGCATCCTCACTAAGTGACCTGAACCTCCGCCGAATCAGAGCCTCAAAACCCGGAGGCACATGGCATGACTGGGATGCTTCACTGCTGGCACCATGTCATCGTAAGAAATCCGGACAAACTTATGCTAGCGTGTATGGTCGTATGAAGTGGGACGCCCCGGCTCCAACGATCACAACCCAATGCTTCGGCTACGGAAATGGTCGGTTCGGACATCCGGAACAGGATCGTGCAATCTCTCTAAGAGAGGCCGCTATCCTTCAGACTTTTCCCGAAAACTACCGCTTTCTAGCTCCTGGCGAGCGTGTCTGTTTCAGCAAACTGGGTCGTTTAATCGGAAACGCTGTTCCTGTCCAAATTGGCGAGGTGGTAGCGCAGAGCCTACTCGCTCATGTACAGAAGTACAATAAGCAGCTCAAGTAAAAATGTAAGATTAAAAGTTTTTTTAACCTTTAATCTTGCATTTTTACTTTCACTTTTTTTATTCCTCGATCGGCTTAGACTTCTTGACCGGCTTAGGAAGAGGTTCCTTGGGAACAGCCGGTGCTGCCGATCCTGCCGACTTGATAGTAGGACGGCCTACAGGAGCCCCATCACCGATCGGCGGCCTAGGAGTAAAGGGACGCTTCCCTCCCCCTCCTCTGAAGCCACCAGGTGGCTTGCTTCCGGGGGGAAATTTCCGTTTTTTAATCGGTAGGGCGCCAATATTGTTAGCCTGCTGAATCATCAGACTGTCAGCTTGCAATTTGACGTGGAAATCCCAAAAAAACCCGATCGCCTTTGTTCCTACATCCCCCTTGAGTTTCAGCTTAAAAAACTTCATCTTGTCGTCATTCTTGCGGGGAGCTTGCTTGATTTTGACGATAAGATACTTTTCTTCCTCTTGCGATTGTTGATAAATCACCTCGCCTCGAATCGAAAAATAGCCATCTTCAACATCAGGTTCCGAGGGCGGCAAAGATGCTGTTGATGCTTCGCCACTAATCTCCATCTCCCCTGCTTCCTCATTTTCTTCCTCGTCAGAGGAGGGATCGGCAAGTTTCTTGAGCGTTTCCGGCTCCCAAACTCCCATAATCTGGGCGTGCAAGTTCCCGTCTTCTTGTCTGGTTCGGGGATATACCACCCACAGGTGTTCTTGTTCGAGATCCAGATGATTTTTGACTAAACTCATGACTCTACCGAGCAAAACTGCGTCGATGGCAGTTCCGTCGGCAGCTATCAGCATACCCCGGGTGAATTGCTCTTCAGATTGCGTGTAGCGACCCCGCACCAAACCAACAGCTCGGTACTGTCTGGGCTCGCTGGGGGGGGGGATCGGATGTTGGCGCATCACGGAGGGTATGTCCAAGGCTAGCTGACTTTCATTAGTCGCAGGCTCGGCGACTGGGAGCACTGGAATATTGTTAGATGCCACAGGCGCTGCTTGCTCTGAGAGTGCAGGAGCATCGCTGGGCAGGTCTTTTGGCTTTGTTTTGTTTTTGTCGGGGACAGAACTGTAGCGTGGTCGTTGCAGCGAGTCCTTTGGCGCTGGTGGTCGATCGGGATCGACAGGTGCAGCCGATACCGAAGACACGGGACTTTCGTCTAGTGTCTCGGGCGCTGGTGGTCGATCGGGATCAACAGGTGCAGCCGACGCCGAAGGCACGGGACTTTCGTCTAGTATCTCGGACACGGAGGCTGTAACTGCGGACTGATTCACGGCGGCCTCGCTTGGCTGAGCCTTGCGAGCAGAAGTAGATTTGGACGATTTGGAAGACGGGTTGGGAGAGGGGTTCATAAAAAACTCCTTGCAGCGGAGACACATCCCTTAAGGGAAATTAGGAATAAACTGAAGAAACTGCTTTAAAAACTACTAGCACCAGACTTAGGGCTTGCGCCGGAAAGTTTGATTTTGACCCATCAACGTCAACTTTCAACGCTACGAGTGCCTTGGACTCTCTGGCTGCTCTCATCTTTGCTGGCAAGGATTTTGAGAGTTTTTGAATCTAAGGCTTTGGTCGATATCGCGCAAAAGCTGGCGTTGCTGGCTAATAGCATTTAGGATATTCAGCTTGCCTATTTTACTTAATCCAATTACCTAATGGGCCGATCCGCCATCTTTTTGGTAATTTTTAGCTCAACCAAACTAAATTGGACAGACACCGCACTCCCTGGGGCTGCGGGCATCAGTGACCAAAATTGTTTGGCTAGCGTGGAGTTGTGGGTCTGTTACCATATTAGCTGCAACTAAAAGACTGGTTTGTCAATTGGGACTTTGAAGTTAAGAACTTTTATGGTTGCATGGATCTAGTTAAGTGGTAGACGCCCCCGGGCAATGCGTTAATTTCTAAGAAAATAGTAGATTTTAAGTTGGGATAGTTGAATTATGGAAAAAGCAAACAAGCGTCGCGGGTTGATTACTGTGGCGGTGGTGCTTTCGCTCATCGCTTTTTTGGGATTTTCTCTGGTTCCAATTTTGGACAGTATTCTCAAGGCAAACCAAACGCAAAGTCGATCGACTCCAACGCCTACTCAGACGGCGCAGTCTGCGGATCAGCAATCAGAGTTGCTGCAAGCTCAGGCTAAGGGGTACGAATTGGTTTTGCAGCGGGAAGCTGATAATGTAACGGCTCTGCGGGGACTTTTGCAGGTGCGGCTGGAGTTGATCGGACAAGGAGTGGGGAGCATTAAGGATGCGATCGCGCCTTTGGAAAAGTTGGCTGCGCTGAATCCTGAAACTACTGAATACGGGATTTTGCTGGCTCAGGCGAAGGAACGCACGAACGATCGCGAAGGGGCCGCTCAGGCTTACAGGTCAATTTTAGCGTCTAAGCCTGGGGAAATTAAGGCTTTGCAGGGGTTGGTGAATTTGCTGTTGGTGCAGCAAAGGCCCGAAGCTGCGATCGGACTGTTGCAAGATACGCTGAAGGCAGCTCCGGGTGCGAATCAGGCAAAACCCGGCAGTATTGATACAACTTCGGTGCAGTTGATTTTAGGACAGGTTTATGCTGTGCAGAAGCGCTACGATGAGGCGCTCGCGATTTATGACGAATCGGCTAAGGCGAATCCGAAAGATTTTCGCCCGATTTTAGCTCGTGCGATCGTGTTTAAGGAACAAGGCAAAACTGACGAGGCAAAAACGCTGTTCGATCAAGCTAGTGAGTTAGCTCCTCCTAACTATAAAGATCAAATTAATCAATTAGCTAGTGGTACTCCTTCGCCTTCTACGGAGGCTTCTCCTAGTCCCGAATCGGCTGCTTCTCCTAGTCCTGAACCGGCTGCTTCTCCTAGTCCTGAAGGTTCGCTACCAAAACCTTAAGTATAACTGTAGGGACTGTAAGGACACAGCAATGCTGTGTCCCTACCCACATTCTTTAACCTAGATTTGAGATTACCAATTACCGATCGCCAATTATAAAACCTCGGAGGGAATTATGATTCAGAGCATTAATAGCATTGTTCTACCTCCTGCTTTTCCAGACCACACTCAATTACCAGAGTCGGATGGTACTTTTGTGAAAAATTTTCAGGAGCATCCGCAAAGCTTAATTTTAACAGATTCGATCGGCCCGATTTTGCAGCAGCGGCATCCTGATGGACAATATGCGATCGGTCAAGACTGCGGCATTTACTGGCGAGAAACCGAGCCTGCAGAGAAAGGTGCAGAAGCTCCTGATTGGTTTTATGTTCCGAATGTACCTCCGAATTTAGACGGTCAAATTCGCCGTTCCTACGTGCTGTGGCGGGAACACATAGCACCGTTAATTGCGTTGGAATTTGCGAGCGGAAATGGGGATGAAGAGCGCGATAGCACTCCTTTATCGCGCACTGATGAAGGGGTGTTAACGAAACCGGGAAAGTTTTGGGTTTACGAACAGGTGATGCGAATTCCCTATTATGGCATCTACGAAATTAACAGCGGCAGGTTAGAAGTTTATCGGTTGATTGACGGGTATTATCGGCTGTTAGAACTTAATGAGCGGGGTCATTTTCCTATTGTACTTTTAGACGTAGAATGGGGACTTTGGCAAGGCAGTTATCAAAATCAAGAGATGCTGTGGCTGCGCTGGTGGGATGAGGAAGGTAATTTGCTATTGATTGGCGATGAAAGGGCAGAATTGGAGAGATTGCGAGGAGAACAACAGCGGGAAATAGCCGAGAGTGCAGAACAAGCAAGACAGCAAGCAGAACAGGCACGACAAGCTGAATTTCAGGCAAGAAGGGCTGCAATTCCCAGGTTGTTGGGAATGGGTTTGAGTGCCGAACAGGTGGCGGAGGCGTTGGGTTTATCGGTGGAGGAAGTCAGGGAGGATGGTGGAGAGTGAGATAGTGGGAAGGAATTGGGGAAAAGGGCGATCGGGCTTGAATTTGCTAGGATGCGATCGCAACCAATGACATTACCACTAACTTTCTGACTCGGCAGGCTGAGGCACAGACTTGGCTTTCCCTAAACGATAAGCTGTGAGAGGACTATTCCGAATATCTGCCTCTATCTGGGCAATCAGTTCATCAAGTGCAAAATTAAGACTATCAAACTGCCGACAGACTTCGCGCATTTTAGCAACTGTCTGCTTAACTTTTTCTGGTTCTGGCTGCGGTTGTTGAGTCATAAAGGCGAGAATAGGAAGAGGTAGCTCGTTCTCTGATGTTTGTCAGTTGTTATAGTACAGAAGCGGTTGCCTCGGTTTCTCCAAATATTTCAAAAACAGATAGTTCTGTTGCTCCTGCTTGATTGATTAGCTGCACAAGTCGGCGCTGTAATTCTAGGATAATTGTAATAGTTTCATCAGGCAAATCAGCCATGCACTTTCTCCTCACTCTCATCCAAATCTACCATAAAATCGGCTACTGAACCAAATTTAACATTGCCTTCAGCAGACTCTTGACGAACTTCTGTCACTTCCTTGACTAATTCATTTCGTCGCTGTTGTCGCAGACGATTTTGAAGAATATTTAGAAGCATGGCTTGATCGTCTAATGATAAAACTTCTACAGCTTCAAGAGCTTGCTGGAATTGAGATGTCTGTGTCGTTTTACTCATATTTTTTTTAGCTACTTAGAATCACGATAACTTTTTTTTCAGCAAAATTTATGATACCATAGCAATTATAAGTCGGACAATCAAGTAAGTAGGGTGCGTCAGCCATTGGGAAATCATGTAAAAAACAAAATTTATTGAGGTCTGACGCACCCTACAAATTAATACTTCCTCTCCTGCGGCTCAAACATCGTAATCGCCACCGGCATATAAGCTAAATCAATCCCCGCAGGCGAATAATAGGCTAGCGTATGCTTCAAAAACTTCTCATCATCGCGATCGGTAAAATCTTCCCGCGAATGCGCGCCCCGACTTTCTTGTCGGTTCAAAGCAGAAGTTAAAATCATTTTTCCGACAATGATTAAACTCCGCAATTCCAAAGCTTCCACAATTTCCGTATTCCAAGATTTACCCTTGTCATCCAAGTAAACTTCTTGATATTGTTTTTCCAATTCCTCCAATTTATGCAAACCTTCCTGCATCAATTCGGCGCTGCGAAATACTCCGCAATACTCGGTCATCGTATCTTGGAACTTTTGCCGCACTTGATTGATGCGGTATTGTCCGGGACGGTCTACAAGTGCTTGAATTTGCTCTTCGGCTTCCTGGATGTAGCGCTGTTCATCTACTGCGGGTAACTTGCGATTTTGCACGAATTGTGCTATGGTTGCTCCCGTAACTTTGCCGTAAACTACGCATTCTAAGAGCGAATTACTGCCCAAACGGTTAGCGCCGTGAACTGATACGCAAGCTGCTTCGCCGGCTGCAAAGAAACCGTCTACCAAACTGTCAGCACTGCCGCGAACTTGTCCGCCTGTATTAGTCGGAATTCCGCCCATTGAATAGTGGACTGTTGGACGCACTGGCATGGGCTGGTCTACGGCATCAATTCCTAGCAAACGGTGCGCTTCTTCCCAAGCAAAAGGTATTTTGCTCATGATTTTTTCGCGTCCCATGTGCCGCAAATCGAGGTAAATAAAGGGGCCGCCAGCACTACCATCAAGATTGATTCCTCGGCCGGCGCGAATTTCTATGGACATCGATCGCGATGTAATGTCCCTGGGCGCTAATTCCATCCGCGACGGGGCATAATTCGCCATAAATCGATCGCCCTCCGAATTAATCAAATAAGCACCTTCGCCCCGCACAGCCTCCGAAATCAACACTCCCACCGGATACAAACCAGTCGGGTGAAACTGTACAAACTCCATATCTTCCAGCGGCAATCCAGCCATCGCCGCCATCGCCAAACCGTCACCACTCGAGGCGTAATCATTCGAGGTGGTGTTGTAAACTCGACCGTAACCCCCCGTAGCAAACATCACCGCCTTAGCGCGCACCACGGCAATATCGCCGTCTATTAGGTTGAACATAACCACGCCCTTCGCTTGGCCTGCTTCCAAAATTAGGCGCGTGACGTACCACTCCTGATAGATGTGAACTCCGCAGCGGCGCAGATTGTTGACTAATTCGTGGAGGATGGCGTGACCGGTTTTGTCGGCGGCGTAACAGGTGCGGTTGTGGGAATGTCCGCCGAAAGCGCGCTGGGCAATTCTGCCGTCTGGGAGGCGCGAAAACAGGACTCCCATGTGTTCTAAATCTATGACTACACCCGGTGCTTCGCGGGTGAGGATTTCTACCGCGTCTTGGTCGGCTAAATAGTCTGAACCTTTTACTGTGTCGAAGGCGTGGGCTTTCCAACTGTCTTCGGGATCGACGTTTTGCAGGCTGGATGCCATGCCGCCTTGGGCTGCGACGGAGTGCGATCGAATCGGGTGAGTTTTGGCAACTATAGCTACCTTTAAACTAGGGTCAGTCCGGGCTATTTCTACGGCTGCGCGGCAACCTGCTAAACCGCCGCCGACAATGATTACGTCGTGTTCTAGCATTTTTTTGAATCATGTTGAGTGTTCTGCTCAACTTATCGTGACGCAAAAAAAAACTTCCTACCAAAAGATCGGGAAGTTTTTAACTTTTGATTGGAATCGAAAATCCAAGTCTAAAATTTCAAATTGAACTAGCCGAGGATTTCGACAGACCTCTGATTCGACTGATTTCCCGTTGCAGAAGGTTGATCTTCGGTGGCGGGGTCTACCGAAAGCACTTCAATGTTATTGAGCAGAGTTGTCACGAAAGCAAACAGCAAGAATGGCAGAGACAGCACTAAAATTAAGCCGACGGTAGCCAAGGCGTAAATTTGGCGGGCGCTGCTCCAGAGGGCGAGTGCTGACGCTAGACTCAGGAAGATGACTATCAGCCAAATAATGATTTGACCGTAAATGTCGCCAAAGGTGAGGGTACATTTAAGGCGATAGTTGTGAATGTTATCCATTTGATGCCTCGGGAGATTGCTATTACGACTTGTTGAAAGATACTTTGACAGTGCGTTATTAATGCCGACTGTAAATTTCTAATCTTAGCTGCCGCAACTTTGTTTTGGTATTGTGTTAAACATTCTTGATACAAGTTGCAACAAGACTTTATCAATTTTTGCTTCTGACTGGGAAATTTTGCCGAAACGAAGGCGCAAGTCGAAAGTCTGCTGTTTGACCGATCGCACATTTAGTAAAGAAATGTTAAGGTGCATGAGGATGGAATAAATCTTTATAGCGTCGTACTCGTCTTTTCGCCTATGTCGCCCGATCGTACATTGCTAATTTCACGCACTTTCCTGGCTGGTTTGGGAACGCAGATGTTTTTGCACCGCGAAGACCGGATTCCGCAAGAGAGCCCGGTGCTGGTGGTAAGCAATCATCGCAGTTTCTTAGATCCCATTTTGCTGACGGCGGCTTTGGATCGATCGATCGATCCGGTTTGCTTGTCATCACTACATGGGTCAAGTCCCGGTAGTTCGGGAGTTGGTCACATCTTTTGGTGCTTTCCCTTTGGCCGCGCGCGAGCACAGACAACATGATTTTTTCGCTCAGGCGACGGCGCTGCTGCAAAATAGGGAGATGGTGGGGGTGTTCCCTGAAGGTGCGGAACCGATGGTGAAGTTTACTCACCCGACTACTGTGGGGAAGTTTCAGCGGGGGTTTGCTCATTTGGCTTTGCGGACGCCTGTGCGGAATTTGGTGGTTTTGCCGGTGGCGATTAGTTCTTTTAAGGAACAGTCGGTACGATCGGCGATACCGTTAAAGTTGTTGAGTTTGTTCGATCCTTCGGAACCGTTGTTCGATCGAGCTGGGTGGCATCCTGTGATAGTTTATCAGCGAGTTAATGTTTTAATCGGCGGCCCTTATTGGATTACGTGCGAAAGACAACAGCAATATCGAGGGAAACAAGCCAAAACTGTGGTTGCTGAACTCACAAAACATTGTCATGGGGAAATTGCACAACTACTTCAAGCAGGTTGACTGTTGACTGTTGTCAGAGGTTAGATCAAATCCGTGAGGATCAAAATTATTGCTCTTTCTTCTCTTCCTCTGTGTTCTCTGCGCCCTCTGCGGTTAAATCATTCCGATTCAACCAGAATTGATATTAAACCTAAAATATAATCTTCCTTCTTCCTTCGTACCCTGAGCGAAGTCGAAGGGCTTTCTTCTTCCTTCTTCCTTCTTCCTTCTTCCTTCTTCCTTCTTCCTTAATCAATTGACTTTAATCATGCCAAATGCTAACAACAAGGTGCGTTTTCTAACGCCCAAACCGACGAGCGCCGATAGCCCTTTATTTGTATTTCTACCTGGTATGGATGGAAGCGGTTTGCTACTGCGACCGCAAATTGCTAAATTAGCTGATGATTTCGACATACGCTGCTTAACTTTGCCTGCGGACGACATGGCTAGTTGGGAGGTACTGGTTACTGAAACAATTGCCTTAATTGAAGCAGAAAAGGCAGTCGGAAATCAGCAGAGGCAGGTGTATCTGTGTGGCGAGTCATTTGGGGGCTGTTTAGCGATGAAAATTGTTTTACAAGCTCCCCAATTGTGCGATCGATTAATTTTAGTAAATCCAGCTTCTTCATTCCGACAGCAGCCTTGGGTGCAGTGGGGTTCTCATCTGACTCAGTGGCTGCCGGCGAATCTTTATCCGTTGTCGGTAATCGGTCTCTTGCCGATATTAGCATCGTTAGGAAAGATTGCACGCAACGATCGCCGTGCTTTGCTAGAAGCGATGCAGGCGGTACCGCAACACACGTCTGTGTGGAGATTGGCGTTAGTGCGATCGTTTAATGTGGACGAAAATCAGTTGCGGGCGATCGAACAGCCGACGTTGGTAATTGCTAGCGGTGCCGATCGCCTGTTGCCTTCGATAGCAGAAGCGAAGCTTTTAGTCAAGGTAATTCCCAATGCTGAAATGGTGAGGCTGGCGAATAGCGGTCACGCTTGTTTGTTAGAAACAGATGTTGACCTTCATCAGATTATGCAAGCTCAGAATTTCTTAAATCGGTCATTAGTTATCAGTCATTAATGATTGGTTATCATCAACAACAACCAACGAAAATTAAACAAAAAATCATTGCTAGGGCCTAATTATGCTAGATATCAAGCTTCCCGAACAAAGACGAAAACTTTACATTGAAATTGCACTGCGTAGATGTCGTCCTGGTAGTGGCAGTAGTCAAGATTTTCTGAATAAAAAAACTTGGAATCATCCCGTGACAAACATTAAAATGATTATTCAAAAAACCCTTTTTGTAGTAGTAGGAGGGATTGCTACTCGGCTATATATGCCTGAAAGAATGACCGATGATGTGGATATTTTAGTATTGACTCAAGATGCTACTAATCTTTATCGAGAATTAGAGGAAGCTGGTAGCAGGAGAACGGGAGAACTCAGCATTGGTGGCAGCACTTGGGAATTGCCTGATGGTACTTATTTGGATGTAATTGAATCAAGAGATTCTTGGGTAAAAGAGGCAATTAGAAATCCAAATAAAGCCCCCGATGGATTGCCAATTATCGGATTGCCTTATCTGGTTTTGATGAAACTAAAAGCTAGTCGTGGTATAGATATAGGGGATTTAACGCGGATGTTGGGAGGGGCTGACGAAACTGCTTTGCGGTTGGTAAGAAGGGCTATAAAAAATTTCCTGCCTGATGCTGTGGAAGATTTAGAAAGTTTAATTGTTTTGGGAAAGCTAGAAAGGAGTGAGTAATAATGGGGCATAGGACATAGGGCATAGGGCATAGGGCATAGGCTATTAGTCTAGTCATCTCCAGAAAAATCTTAATAAGTAACCAGACAGAATTAATTACATAAATACTCCTTGCTAGGCAAGGGTTTCAGTCGAAATATTGTGTAATTAATTCTGCGCAACTACTTAATAATTATCAGGATTACCAGATATCATGTTATCAATGCCCAATGCCCGATGCGCGATGCCCGATACCTAATTAAGATTCAGCCATTTTTGAGCATTAAGTCGCTGGACGACGCCAAACACCATTAAATCTAGGGTAATCTTGCGCTCATCAATCAAAAACGGCTCTAAAGTGCTGGTTTTTGTATTATTTTCAGTGCAGGAGAACGCTCTTTGACTTTGAATATTTTCTTGAGGAAAATACAAGTTAAATTGGCGCTGACCTTCTTGAAATTTACCAATTACTTGCCAACAATCTCCGGCGGAACTCATACCAGCAACGGGGAGTTTTTGTTTTGCCAAACTTACTTCTAAATCCTTAACGCCCTGCTTAGTTAAAGCAGTTTGCAAGGCGGGCAAATAATCTTGTTGAATAAATTCTGCAAACGGCTTGTTTTCAACCGCAGGCGCTTTTTCCTTTTTGGCTTTAGCTGGGGGCTTTGTAGCTTCAGCAGGATCTGGTGATTCGGGGGAAGTTGGATTTGTGGTTTCTTCTGACATTGATAATACCTATTTTTTTTACGAAGGAGTGATATCAATTCCGGTTGCACTCTTTATGATGTTAACTGTTGACTGTTGACTGTTGACTGTTGACAGTTGACAGTTGACAGTTGACTGTTGACTGTTGACTGTTGACTGTTAACAGTTGACTGTTTGAACAATACCGATGCAACCGGAAACGATATTATTGAGTGCGATCGACTGGTTTTATACAAAAATTTTGCCTGTGACAGATAAATTTTGTATAAAACCAGTCCCTATCGAATTTTAAGTTAAAATTCACCGAAGAGTACGATTCTCTCTTAACAGGCTTTCCTGCCTGTTCCACAAAGACTAGATTTTCTGGTGGGGTGGGTAGGAGAGCCCGCCCGTAAAAGGCTGATTAATTGTGCAAGATATAGCTTAAAACAGTGTAGGGGCGATCGCCCGATCGCCCCCAAAGCTCACAACTCCGATTATTATTCTAAATCTCTGCGACAGCCCGTTCAATCAAACGGCGGGCGAGAGTTTGAACGCCCGTGTGTTCGTAGTAATTGGTAGTAATGTCCAGGAATGCGCCTACGTAGTCCACTTTATCGGCGGAAATTTCCACGAAACTCTGTAAGTGGCCCATGACGTTTTGGGGTGTCAAACCTCGATCGCTCACAAAGGAGCTCATCCAGCCCGAAACTGAGCCAAAGCTTTGCCCAATAAAGCCTAGCTGGCCAGCGGGATTACCACCAGGAATCATACTGCTGATCGACTTAAATGCCTGATTTTCTTGCAAATCGCTAGGAGAAAGCTTCTCAATCCAAGACTGAGTGGCCATGATAAAGTCAGGCCCCAAAGGAATCAAACC
>JAJAYT010000186.1 GCA_026786085.1 Microcoleus sp. CAN_BIN18
GCTGTCAAGGCTGCTCAGCGACAATATCAACTACCAGCAGACGGTATTGTCGGCCGCGCTACTTGGGAAGCTCTGCTGCGGTGATTGACTGTTGACTGTTGACTGTTGACTGTTGACTGTTGACTGTTGACAGATCAGAAGACCGGGCGGTTTCAACCGCCGTCTGATCTATATTCATTTAATGTCTTCAATCCGAGCATTCAAACCATTAGTGTTGAGAATTTGTAGCAATTCCTCAGCTTGTTCGCGCTCCCGAAAAGCACCCGCTTGAATCACCGATCGCCCGTTAGTAAAAGTCCGAAAAGCATCAGGAACCAAGGATAGCATTTTTTGTCGATCGCCCGAACTATTGGCATCCACCACAACTCGATACCGGAAACCCAAAGCAATAGCTCGATCGAGCCTCGGCGAATTCTCGGAATCGGGCAAAGAATTCCCCCCTAAAACAGCAGGTACGAAGCCGCCCATTCCTAGAGGAATGTTGCGGCCAGGAACCGGCAATTTACCCTCGGAAGCAACCGAACTCGAACTATCAAAATTGGGCGGAATCATGGGTTGCTGTACCGAACTTTCCCGAACGGAGCGAGAATCTGGATCTGGTACGGGAATTGTGATCGCCCCAGTCCCAATCGGTGAAGCAGCGACACTCCTCGGAGCCAGCAGAGGCTGCAACTGAACATTTTGCGGTGCAAGTCGATTTGGCACAGGTCGCCTGGAAACGGTCGGTGGTGGCGAAATTGGCGCTCTTTCAACTCTGGGAGTTAGCCGCCCAGGAGTGTAAGCAGGGAGAGAACTTTCTGGGCCGCCGATACTCGAAGGTCGATCGACCCTTAGCTGCAAAGCAGTTCTTCCAAGGGGTGGAGGCGGGCTAAAAGTTCCCGCCACATCAACCAATCCAGTCGTCCTATTGCTCAACAATTGATTACCGTAAGCCGGGATTACTTGACCTTTCGCCGCATTATTCACATCATATTGACCATTATTACGAATCACATTTCCCCCCGGTTCGGCAGAAGTTCCCAAATCCGGCAGAGCTCTAGTAATCGCCACAATTCCATCCCGCCGATTACTCTCGATATAATTGTTACGCAGCACCGGTCTAGCATCAGCTTGCACCACCACGCCGTCCTTATTGCGAGTAATTTTGTTGCCGATCAACAAAGGCGAAGCGTTCTGCGCTACATTTATCCCAAATCCCGTGTTTTCAAACACATTATCTCGAACTTCCGGGCGGGAACTGCCAAAAATCGTCATCCCGTTAGCTCCATTTTTCGAGAAAAAATTCCCGCCAATCGTCGGCCTTCCAGTCCCGACTACCGAAATTCCGTCGTGAGTGCTGCCCGAAAAAGTATTGTTGACAACCGTCGGAGAACTCGATTCGATCCACAAAGCATAACCGCGATAGTTAGTATTTGTCACCGTCACCCCGCTGAGTCCCGCCCCGTCTGCACCTAAAATCGCGATATTTTGACCCGCCGAAGTCGGACTGAGAAAGTCTCCTCCACCTTTGATCACAATATTCTGGCCACGAGTGCTGGGATTTCCCTGAACAGTCACGCTGGGCCTGAGCATTAAGGGAAATTTTTCGCCGCTTTGAGCGCTGTAAGTACCGGGCGCTAGTAAAATTGCTGTCTTGGGCGGGGCCACGCTTAAGGCGTAAGTCAGGGTTTTGAACGGAGCTCGATCGCTGCCATTACCTCCCGTGTCGCTGCCGCCGTTAGAACTCACGTAGAGTATGTTAATTTCGCTCTGGGGCGCTTGGGAAAGTAGCTGAACGGAGCCCGTCTCGGCAGCAATAACTGAGGCTTGAGGGTTGCAAAAGGCGGTGCTGGCAAAGACGAGCAGCAGGCAAGAACTTGAAGCTTTCCTGGGCGATGGCGTTCCGCCCCGCAAGCTACGATTTTTTGGGCACTTGCTCTGTTTTGAATTTAGGATCATAAAAAAACACAATTTATCTTTGAGCCAAATTTCGCATCCCGTGTTTCGTGTCGGGTTTTCGCGATCGCAGTTTAATTTCACCCGCCTGCTGGGGTTTTCTGCTGTTAATGTTTTGTTTTGTTCTGCTAACCTCACGGCTCTCCTCCGAAGTGTGGTATGCAGCTTAACGATTCCACTTTGATCAAGTTTGATCTATTATGCTTTGTTTTCTTCAAATTCAATAAAACTTAAAAATTTGTCAAATTTAGATCGGTTGATGGCAAAATTAGGTCGATCGCCTTTGCCACAATCTTGACGGCATGGGAGAATGTAGCGGGTAGACTGCTAGGATTATTTTAAGAAAGGTGGTTCTGATGACCGAGAAACAAAACAGAACTTTACCGGCACAGTCAGCCCTCTGCCGGATTTTAGATGCAAATCTAGATCGATCGCGCGAAGGGTTAAGAATTATTGAAGAATGGTGCAGGTTTGGTATCAACAACGCCGATTTAGCCCTCGTGTGCAAGCAACTGCGTCAAGAATTGGCTGCTTGGCACACCGCAGAATTGCGCAGTGCTAGGGATACCCCCGCCGATCCGGGTACGGACTTGACTCACCCGCAGGAAGAGCAGCGTTCGAGCATTCAGCAGCTACTGGAGGCGAATTTTTGTCGGGTGGAGGAAGCTCTGCGGGTACTGGAAGAGTACGGCAAAATTTACGATCAGAATATGGGCAAGGCTTTTAAGCAGATGCGCTATCGGGTTTATACTCTCGAAAGCGATTTGTTGGCTTATCGGCGCTATCAGCAGTTACTTCGATCGCAGTTATACCTCGTAACTTCACCCAGAGACAACTTGTTAGCAGTTGTGGAAGCTGCTTTGCAAGGCGGACTGACGTTAGTACAGTATCGCGACAAAACCTCTGACGACGGCGTAAAGTTGGCGAATGTGCGACAACTTTGCGAACTTTGTCACCGCTACGATGCTTTGCTGATTGTGAACGATCGCGTAGATTTGGCGATCGCAGCGGATGCTGACGGCGTACACTTAGGACAGGAAGATTTGCCTGTGGCGGAAGCGCGCAAGTTGCTCGGCCCGGGACGGATTATCGGTAGTTCGACCACGAATGCTCAGGAAATGCAGCGAGCCGTTGATGCGGGAGCAGATTATATTGGAGTTGGGCCAGTTTACGAAACTCCCACGAAGGCGAACAAGCAGGCAGCGGGTTTGGACTATGTGCGGTATGCTGCTGATAAGTCTCCGATTCCTTGGTTTGCAATCGGCGGAATTGATATCAACAACCTCGATCAAGTATTGAATGCCGGAGCTCAAAGGGTGGCGGCGGTACGCGCGATTATGGAAGCAGAACAGCCGACTTTAGTCACCCAGTTTTTCATCTCGCAGTTGATTCGGATGCAGAGTCTGAAAGCTCAGAAAGCTCTGCATGGGAAAACTTAGATCACATAAAACGGCGGTTGAAACCGCGACTATACAAACGATGTCTGGATGGTGCGCGGTGTAAAGAAAATCAAGTAATTTTCACCGTCTTATCTTCAACCCGCGTCGGCGGGTTTGGTTTGTGTAGACGCGGTTTCAACCGCCGAGTCTTCTTCAACCCGCGGAGGCGGGTTTTGTCTGTGTAGAAGCGGTTTCAACCGCCGAGTCTTATTATCTCAAGCGTATTGGAATATAATTTTGTTACGAAACCCGCCCTGAAAACTGATATTCTACTAATGATCAATCAAATTGCGCTGCAAGTTAACGGAGAAACTCGTAATTGTGCCACCGAAACCCCTCTACCAGAATTACTAGAACAACTGGGATTAAACCCGCGCTTAGTAGCTGTAGAGTACAACGGCGAAATCCTGCACAAACAATTTTGGGAAACCACGCAGATGCAAGAAGGCGACATCTTAGAAATTGTCACAATTGTCGGAGGAGGCTAGCCACAAATTAGCTAATCAATCCTTGTTCTCTAGCCATTGCGTCATTCAGCACCACTACAGAAGTCGCGGATAAATTCCAAGTTTTGATCGTAGGGTTGAGTGCTTTTTTGAGCGCATCCTGTAGCGGTGGTAGCCATGCATCTTGATGTCCCTTAATCACCAGTATCAATCGAAAACTAGCTTTTTTTAGATCAAGAGTTTGAAACGAATTAGGCAATTCTTCATGAGTAGAATGACGCATTAGGCAAGTTGCAACAGTCAACGTTAGCGCGTTGGTCAACTTCTCTTGAATTTCTAGGATAAAAGCATCGAAATTCGGCTGGCTTTCACGACGTGGGGAACTCTGCTTTGCCTCCACAATCCATACTATAGACTCATCTTGAGAATGGAGCAGTAAGAACTCCGCTATCTTCACACCGTCCTGAATTTTTCGGTAAGTTTCGCTCTTCTCAATGTAGAAACAATGCCCTTCTGGGTAAGGGCCAAATGTCATCCCCGACTCAATAATTGGCTCACTCGTCATTGCAATGCCAGCTCCACCTCTTCTTTATAAAGCTGGATTGATTCGTCTATAATTGGGTTGTCTGGCAACCCTTCCCGGAGATTTGCAATATCCCAACTATCATCTTTAACAGAAATGATGGGAATTGAGAGTTTCTCCTTCTTCTGTGCTATGAGAAACAGTTTTTTGATGACAAAATAGGAGTGACTTGCCATGAAAAACTGGATTCCAAACTCAGCTAACATGGCAATAATATCGAGAAACTTGGAAATTGCGGCTGGATGTAGTGCTGATTCTGGCTCATCGATGAATATTACCGAATTTTGGTCAAGATAACGGTTCCCTAATAAAGTGTCAAGAATGGAAATCTTCTTAATACCTTCTGCTGTTACGCCAATAGGAAACTTTTGATTTCCCTTCTTGAATTGCCAACGCCCCAACTTTTCATCATATTCAACCTTTCCTTCTAGAATCTCGCTGAGGTTCTTTCTCGACATAGCAAACTGCTGGTAATTTCTGCCACCTGTGGGAGGTTGGCGCAGTGCTCGTGCTAAATCGAGATAGGTATCATCGAAGCCGAAGGACTTGCTCAGTTCGCGGGATTGTAGAATGATATGATGCAGGGAGAGAACTTCTTTTGTAGGTAAAAAAATCGAGTTACTACTTCGGGGCAAAACATGATTTTCTAGAATTTGGATACTTTTGGTGGTGTCTTTACCAAATCTATAATAAAAATCTTGACCATCAAATCTAAGCTTGAAAGATAGTGGTTCATCTGCTCCTTTGCTCACGAGGTCGCCGATTTTCTCTATCTCAAAAGTCCAATAAAGTTTATCTGCGAGAATTTCGGAAGCATTGCGTGGTTCGTTGCCCCGTTTATACTCTTCTAAGGTTCGCATAGCACTATAAAGCGCTTTGAGCAGAATGGTTTTACCGGTTCCATTGCCACCGATAATCAAATTAATATTACCTAATTTCTCGCACTTGAACTGATGGATGGGTCCAAAGTTCTTGAGTTCAAGGCTATTTATCATTGGTTATTTCTCACAAAACTTGTCTGCCAAACCTTATATCCCCGACTTCTTTAAGAAGTCGAGGATATGGGTATATTGAGATATGAAATCAGGAAACATATCCCCAATTATATGAATTCCCAGGCAGAACCCAGGAACGCATATAATTAAACTGCGACAGCTTCAGCCACAGCTTCAGCCACAGGTGCAACCACAGGATAAACGCTGAGTTTCTTGCGAGTTTTGCCCTTTCTTTCAAAAGTCACCACACCATCAATCATGGCAAACAAAGTATCATCTCTGCCGATACCAACATTATTACCAGGGTGAACCTTCGTGCCGCGTTGACGGATCAAAATGTTGCCCGCTTTGACAACTTGACCGCCGTACTTTTTGACACCCAAACGCTGGGAATTAGAATCGCGACCGTTGCGCGTGCTGCCTGTACCTTTCTTATGGGCCATAGTATCCTCAAACTGTATTTACTATTGTTTATTCTGATTCAATTTCGCCGGTTTGGGGAGTCTCAACAACTTCTTGAGTTAAATCTCTCGATGCCAAAACAACACCGTTGACTGTAATAGAGTCAATCATAAACCGAGTTGTTTCTTGACGGTGCCCTTTTTTCTTCCGAGTTTTCTTTTTCGGCTTCATCTTGTAGACGAGGACTTTGCGGCCCCGGAAATGCCGGAGCACGGTTCCTTCTACAGTGGCATTTTCTAGTAGAGGCTGGCCGATGTGAACGTCGTCTTCGTGCTGTACCAGAAATACTTTGTCAATGATGACTTGTGATTCAGCTTCCACGTGAAGCAGTTCGATGTCGTAGAAGCGGCCTGGTTCTACCCGAAATTGTTTGCCGCCGGTTTCAATAATTGCGTAAGTCATGGGATGGTTGTTGAGATTGCCGTACAGGTAGCTGGTTAGTCACCGGTCATCGGTCGTTCGGGACTTTTGACTGCTGAATGCTCTCCAGCTTTTGGAATGTCTCGACCTGATCCGAGCAGGATTTAGACAGACAATCTACAATTATTGCTGATTTGGGTATTTTTGTCAAGGTGTCCTACACGATTTTTTTGATTGCAAGTTTGAGAACAGATTTGCGATGAGGAACTGCGGAATGTTTAGAATGTTGAATGTAGCTTTTCTAAAATTCTTTGTTCTCAAAGGCGACAGGTAAAAGTATGACTCAGGAAAATCCAGAAAATGCACTGAAAAGAATTTTGAAAATTTTGACTACTGACCACAGGCAATTGTTGCGAGGACAGCACGATTTTGCAGTAGATATTGCTGATACTATAAATGCGGCGATTACTGGTGTAGTTTCTGTAGTGGGAATAACTGGTGCAGTTATCAATCCTGCTATGGGAGTTGTTGCCGCTGGGATTGGATTTGTGCAAATTGCTGTGCGGTGGCACAAGCGTTTTAAAGCTAAGCCCCAGCAAGATAGAACCCTCTCCGATTACGTACAGTTGGCTACGGTTTTAGCTTATCTCAAATCTTTAGACAAATGTCTCAACGCCAGCAATCTGTTAACTCGAATAAATCTTGACTCTGTTGCCTCAGAACAGTTTAAACAACAAATCGAACAACTCGTCGAGTCATCATTAGATGAACAGGAAGCCCGGAAAACAATCACCTGTTTTCCCCAATCTAAATTATCTAAAAAATTCAATGCTTTACTATTTAATTAGTTACAGCAAGTAGGATTAAATGAAAGCGAAGCTCAAACTTTAATAGAGCGAGTAACTTGGAGTACCCCTCGCTACATCAGTCAGGCATTATATGAGGCAAAAGACGAATTAAAAGCGCTGGCGGAACTTTATCGTGATCGTTGGCAAAAGGATATCGATAAATATGACAGTATCGACACTTACTTAGAAGAACAAATCGCCTCAAAACCGAAAGAAAAAGTATTTGCTGAAGACTTTACGTTTAAAGATATCTACGTGCCACTGAAAGCAAAACTAATTGATAAAAATGGCAAAGTCGATCGAAATGCCGAAGCATTTGATTTAGAAACTTGGGCAAAAGAGTCACTAGCAGATGAAAATAAACAAGATAAAGTAATGTTTGTCGAAGCTGGGCCCGGACGCGGTAAGAGCGTTTCTTGTCGGATGTTTGCTGACTGGGTGCGGCAATATTTACATCCTGTTTGGACGCCCGTGTTAATTCGATTGCGAGATATTCTCATATTACAAAATAGTTTTAGAGAAACGCTAAAAGAGGCTGTTAATACCAGTTTTGCTAACGATGACGATTGGTTGATGGATCGAAACACGCGATATTTGTTTTTTTTAGATGGCTTTGACGAGTTGGTGATGGAGGGGAGAAGCAGCGGCGGTTTAGATAAATTTCTCAATCAAGTAGGGAAATTTCAGCAGGCTTGTCAGGAGAGTTCTGAAATGAGACACAGGGTATTGATTACTGGCAGAACTTTAGCTTTGCAAGGGATTGAAAGGCAAATGCCGGAGAATCTGGAGCGAGTCGAAATTCAGGTGATGAATGACGAACTACAGCAACAGTGGTTGAGGAAGTGGGAATCCCAATTTGGGGCAGAAAAAACTTCAGCTTTTCAGCATTTTTTGCAAGATGAACGCTGTCCCGAACAGGTGAAATCAGACTTAGCGCGAGAACCGCTATTGCTTTATCTGCTAGCAGCGATGCACCGGGATGGAGAGTTAAAAGTTGAGGACTTTCAAGGAACTAACAGCACTCAAGCAAAAATTTTGATTTACAACAAAGCTGTGCATTGGGTACTTACAGAACAGCGGTCTAAATTGCTCAATCATAATTTGACAGAATTGGAAACAGAAGATTTGCGACGTATCCTGACAGAAGCAGCCTTATGCGTGGTGCAATCGGGGGGAGAATGCGCTCCCTTCGCAATGATTGAGGAACGATTGAAAGCAGATGAATCGGTTAAATCGTTACTTGAAGACGCACAAAAACGGATTAGCGATAATCCTCTGATAAATGCTTTTGCGGTTTTTTATCTTCAGCAAGGCAGCAAAGAAGGTTCTGTGGAGTTTGTACACAAGAGTTTTGGTGAATTTCTGTGTGCGGAACGATTGAAAGAAAGTCTGGAAGAGTGGACGGAACCGGGAAAGAAACGTACAAAATTTTCTACTCAAGACTCTCAGATGGACTGGGAAATTTATGATTTGTTGGGTTATGGAGGGCTGACGGGAGAAATTGTTGAATATTTGATGGGGTTGTTAACAACTCCGGCTGTTACAGGGGAGGAAAATCAGTTTCGCCCTGTTGAGTTATTCCAGCGTCTGGAAGATTTTTATCAGCGGTGGTGCGAGGGGGAATTTATTGATATGCTGCCGGAAAGTTTGCCTCAGAAGAAGCTGCGGCTGCTGCGAAAACAATTGAAAACTCAAGAATTAGGGCAGCGACAAATAGATATTTACGCTGGTTTGAATGTGATGATTTTGCTGTTGGAGTTGCACCGTTATGGTCAGGAGAGAGATGAATTTAAAGACAAAATGGTGTTTTATCCAGGTGGGAAACCTAATGCTGAAGGTAGACCTGACGATGCAAGTCGGTTGTTGCGTCTTATCGGTTATAGCTGTTGTGTTGGATATTTTGGCTTTCTCCAAACTGTTGGGAGATTCCTAAGTGGTGCAAACCTCAGCGGCGCAAACCTTCGCGGGGCAAACCTCATCGGCGCAAACCTCAGCGGCGCAAACCTCAGCGACGCAAACCTCATCGGCGCAAACCTCATCGGCGCAAACCTCATCGACGCAAACCTCAGTGGCGCAAACCTCAGCGGCGCAGACCTCAGTCGCGCAAACCTCAGTGACGCAAACCTCAGTGACGCAAATCTCAGTCGCGCAAACCTCAGCGACGCAAACCTTAGTGGCGCAAACCTCATTGGCGCAAAGCTAAAGCTCAGCCGCGTAAGCCTCAGCGGTGCAAATCTTAGTTGCGCAAACCTTAGTGGCGCAAATCTCATCGACGCATACTTCAGCCGCGTAAACCTCAGCGGCGCAAACCTCAGCGACGCAAAGCTTATAGGCGCAAAGCTTAGCCGTGTTAACCTCAGCGGCGCAAACCTCAGTGGCGCAAACCTAGGCGGCGCAAAGCTCAGCGGCGCAAACCTCAGTGGCGCAAACCTCAGCGGCGCAAAGCTCAGTGGCGCAAACCTCAGCGACGCAAACCTCAGCGATCGCACTTTTGGAGATATCGAATGGAATGAAAACACAAACTGGGAGAATGTTCTAGGTTTGGATACAGCCGTTAATGTTCCAGAAGCGTTAAGGCAACAGCTAGGAATGCAGTAGAAACATTTTTCCCGGCTTGGCGTATCATTTTTATGAACAGGCTTTCCGGCCTGTTCCACAAAGAGTGAATTTTCTTGTGGGGTGGGCCCGAGAGCACGCGCCCGAAAGGTCGATCGACCTTATTCTCTCCAAAAGGTCGATCGAACTCGATTCATGCAGTCACAGAACATTTGCTACTTCGCAACAATTCCAAAGCCTGCTGTCTTACCCTACCTTCCATCACCTCTGTTTGCAAAGTAATAAAAGCCTCAAAATCTTCTAAACCGTACTTAGTCATCTGCAACTGTTGTCGCAACTGTTCTTCCGCCTCAACCGTTAAATAACCGCTTGCCAAAGCTTTTTCGACAATTGTACTGATCGAAGTCATAGTAATTCACCCTGAAGACACGCACGTTGAAACAATGGAGTTTTATAACCAGACTAACTCCGCTTTTAGTTTGTTTCATAATTGCCTTAAAACAGGTTAAATCTACCTTAAGGCATATTTAAATACAGTTATTTTTGATACATAAAACTGTAAACTGTATCGATTTTAACTATACAGTGCGATCGAATTGGGAGATTTAGGAGTACATCTCATTTTTTCAAATATCTTCGCCCTTCCAAAATTGAGATGTACCCAGATTTAGTTTGTATCTAACAACACCCGCCATTCTCTGACTGAAAAAGGAGGAACCAGTAATTCTGTTTCTTTTTCACCTTTCACGGGCAAATCTAACCGTAAAGGTCGATTGCTTTCCAATTGTGTAATTATTGATTTGAAATCGTATTCTCCGACATTGATCGGCAAATCTGACTCGCTCCAAATATCATTTGCCTTACCAAGTTCCTGATTGCCCGCCGCAACTTTCAGCGGCAGAGGGTGCTGTAATTCTGTTCCAGGAAATCCGACCAATCTCAGGTTTAAAGAGTTAACTACTCCCGACTTTACTCGCTTGTACAAAACAACTTGCCACGCCTTATCGTCAGTATCTCGCAGGCTTTGTACGGATCGAAACATTACTCTGTCAGCGCCCTCTGGATATTTGTGAATCGAGGCAAAGGCAGGCGGGCTGTTGACGACGATTAGATAGAGACCTAAGCTAATAAGAGTTACAATCTTGCGCCAAAAATCAATTGTTTTCATATTCAATAATACCAACGAAGGTTCGATTGTTCGGACTTCAGTCCTTTCCATTAAGGACTAAATTCCTGACTACAAAACAATAAAGGTTCGATCGTTCGGACTTCAGTTCGTCCTTATTTCCAATCAGTTTCAGCTTGCAATAAAACGTAAGCTGAAACATCGATAATTTGTTGTTCGGACAAACGAGCTTTGTAAGCAGGCATAATACCTTTGCCGTTGGTTACTAAGTTGGAAATATTGGCGATGGAGTCCATGCCGTATTTTTTTAAGGCTTTTTGTTTCAAGTTTTTGCCGCGCCTGATGATGTTGCCGCCGTTGATGTGACAACCGGCACAGTTGGCGCTGAAGATTTCGGCAGCGGTTGCGGTTGCGGAAGTTGCGGCTGTATCTGCGATCGCAATTTGGGAATTAGTGGCGATTTCTACAAATGCCAGTGTTAGTATCAATAGAGCGACGGTGAGATTTTTTTTCAAGTTAATTAGCGAAATCATTTATTTGCAGCTTGAAAAACAGTGCTTGATTTTATGATACCATTAAATACAGATTTTGGGTTGAATCCGCGATTTATTCTTCCCAATCAAATGTACGAGTGACAGCTTTTTTCCACAAATTATACTTTTGCTCGCGAAGTGCGATCGACATTTTCGGTTCCCAAGTACAATCCACCGCCCAATTGTCCCGCAATTCGGCTAACTGACTCCAAAAACCCACCGCCAAACCAGCCGCATAAGCCACGCCGAGGGCAGTAGTTTCTGCCACCACCGGCCGCACCACAGGCACTCCCAAAACATCGCTTTGAAACTGCATCAACGTGTGATTTACCACCATTCCTCCGTCTACTTTCAAAGACAAAAGTTTGACACCAGAATCTTGATTCATCGCATCCAATACTTCTCGTGTTTGCCATGCTGTCGCTTCCAATACGGCGCGGGCAATGTGTGCCTTCGTCACGTAGCGAGTTAAACCTGCAATTACTCCCCGGGCGCTGTCTTTCCAATAGGGTGCGTAGAGTCCAGAAAAGGCAGGGACAAAGTAAACTCCGGCGCTATCTTCAACTGTTTTTGCTACTCCCTTCCCGCTCGAAGAGTATAGAATAAGGTAGAATGGTTGAGTAGAGAGAAATAAAGCTATGAATTTGAGCCAAAAATTGCGATTAGTTAGCCTAGATAGACAGCAGTGGCAGCGACTATATTATCAGAATCAGCA
>JAJAYT010000187.1 GCA_026786085.1 Microcoleus sp. CAN_BIN18
GTATTCGGCGGCCATTACGAACTCTTCGATGGTGGCTGATAAACCACGTTTTAATAAGACTGGTTTTCCGGCTTGACCGATCGCCTTTAGTAACTCGAAATTTTGCATATTGCGACTACCTACTTGCAGCATATCAGCATAGGTGACAACTGGTGCGATTTGGGCGATCGACATTACCTCCGTCACCACGGGTAAACCGTAACGGCGGCTGACATCGGCTAAAATTTCCAGTCCCTCAATTCCCATCCCTTGGAAAGCATAGGGAGAAGTGCGGGGTTTGTAGACTCCCCCCCGCAAAGCCTGTACCGATGCGGCTGAGAGTTCGCGGGCGACTGTCTCCATTTGTTCGGAACCTTCCACGGTACAGGGCCCGCCGATGATTAATAATTCTGTGCCGCCGACTGAGACGGTTTCTGATAGTTTGACAATAGTTTGGTGTTCGGGATGAGATTTGGTTGCGAGTTTGGCTTCTAACATGACGGAATTCTCCTGGAAAATCGAGTGATTGGTTGACAATAAAAAACCCGGAACTTTTAAGGAGTTCCGGGTTGGCGCGAACAGACAGCACGACAATTTACCCAGAGCTCCTGTGGGGCCAAAAATAAAAGCCGTAGTACCAGTTACTGAATAATCTCATTGCTGTTTGCGCTTGTGCTTGATTGGTGGTTGGGAAAAGAATTAGAAAAAACAAAACCGCAGGTGTTAGTCTGCGGTTCGCCCGGATGTTCACAGTGAATTATCAATTCACTCCGGGCGAACTTCAGGATGCCAAAAATAAAAATAGCTGTTGGTTGTGAACATTAGTAGAGCGGAGGGATTTGTGGATTAAACACAATACTAATTCAAAACATAGCACATATAAATAGTAATGTCAAGCTATTTTTAGCAAAAGAGTCTATCTACCTAATTTTGTGGAACAATCTGCTGCTTAAACTCAAATACATTGGGATTTTTAGGATCGTAAAAAGCCCGCAACCAATGCACGTTTGGAGAACCAAAAGTTTCAACTCTGGTAAAATTTTTAAGTCTGGGGAGTTGAGTTTCGTCTGTAAAACGGGGTAAAGGTTTATCGATGCGGAAGTAGTGAGTATCACCGTGTACGAAGACAACTTGTCCTGAAAAATTGCGCGTCTGGGCTTCCAAAGCTGCGATAAAATCGTTGTAGCCGCTTCTTCTTTTGTCCGTCGGATCGAGTTCAAATCCGGGATTTGCTTGGGCGATCAACATGATTCCTTTGCTTTTGTCGCGTTTGGCTAAGGCAAAACATTCTTTAATCCAAGCTAAATTAGCTGAATTGCGATCGGCATATTCTAAATCGTCTTCGGGAGTGCGGCCCAAATTGTTGTTGCTTCCGGGCATATTAATCCCAGAAAACACAATACCATGATAAATCCAGCGGACATTTTCGCGGTATTTAGCAAACTGTGGAGTTTCGCTTTGGCGGGTGAGAGTCAAAGTGCGCTTTCCCTGACTTTGACTACCTTGACTGAAAATTTCCCGCAGTTTAGCAAGTCTTTCTATCGGTTTGTAATTACCCTGACGGTGACAGTCAGTCCATTCATTGTCACCGTAAATTAGAATAAACGGCATCTCGAAATTTTGAAATAACTGCTGGCGGCTGACAAAAGTTGCATCATCGCAGAGAGTCCCACCGCTTTTGATATCGCCGTTGTGGACAACAAACGCTGAGGGCGATCGATTGATATCTGCAATCAAATTCGGAAACTTTGCTTCTTGTTCTGCACTGTAGGGCAAATCGCCAATTAAAGCAAACTCAAAAGGTTTATCGGCCGAACTTTGGGCGTAACTTAAAGTACCTAAACCGATCACCGATACAAAAATTATAAATCCAACAATCAAATATTTTTTAATCATTTTAAAATATGGGTACAAATATCTATTACTGATGATACCATAAACACGATAAACTACTATAACAGCAGTAAGGTGTGCCATAAGCACCCTACAAATAGAATCTGTGCGTAATTCCTATATAATTAAATTATGAAATTTCGCGTTACGCTCTCAATAATAGTCTTTTTTGTGATTGGTGGCTGCAATGTCCAGCCTCCCAAAAATAACACCCAGCGTACAGAAAGTCGATCGCCCATTGCAGCCACTATACCCGCAAAACCAAAGCCGGAAATCAAAGAAGCAACATTAATCGCTGTCGGCGACATTATGATGCACAGTACCCAAACGCGATCGGGCTACGATGCAAAACGCCAAACATACAACTTTGACAGTTTTTTCACACCAGTTAAGAATATCCTGTCAAAAGGCGATTGGGTAATCGGAAATCTCGAAACACCTTTAGCGGGCGAAGATGCGGGCGGATATACGGGATATCCGCTATTTAACGCACCGGCTGAATTGGCGGATGCTGCTAAAAAAGCTGGATTTAATATCTTGACAACGGCTAACAATCATGCTTTGGATAGGGGAGAAAAAGGAGTAATTAGGACGATCGCCAATTTGCGCTATCGCAAAATTCCTTCCACAGGAACAGCCGGATCTGTCGCTGAGGCTTCACGCACTTTAATCAGCACCAAAAACAACATTTCACTAGCCATTCTCGCTTATACCTATGGCACAAACGGCATTCCCATACCTCAAGGCAAAGATTATTTAGTTTCGCTAATCGATGAAAAAAAAATAATCAAAGATATTGCCAAAGCCCGAAAACAAGGAGCGGATATTGTCACAATTTCCCTGCACTTCGGCGATGAATATCAGCGACAGCCAAACCCCCAACAAAAACAATTAGTTGAAAACCTCTTAAAAGCAGGTGCAGACATCATTCTGGGTAGTCATCCCCACGTCGTTCAACCTTACAAAATATTTAAATTTCCTGGCAAAAATGGCAAAACTAGAAAGGCTGTTGCAATTTATTCGATGGGAAACTTCATTTCCGGTCAGACGAAAGATTATACAGACTTAGGCGTAATATTTCAAGTAAGTATTCGCAAAAATTTTCCCGAAACAACCACAGAAATTACTGGTATTAAAGCTATTCCGACTTTGGTACATCGGTATAATCTAAACAATCAAGTGAAATATCGAGTTTTGCCGTTAGAGCAAACAATAACTCAGAAAAAAGATGCGCTGCTAGCAACTTCCCAGTATCCAGTATTAAAAGGATATTTGCAAGAAATGAACAATCATCTTAACTCATTAAACAGCACTCCGAAAAAACCCCTCAAATAGTTTCGTAGTGAGGACTTCAGTCCTTCTTTAGACAGGTTCGTAGTGAGGACTTCAGTCCTTCTTTAGACAGGTTCGTAGTGAGGACTTCAGTCCTTCTTTAGACCTCTTGCAAAAATAGCTGGCACGGGCAAGATGCCCGTTCCACAAAAAGTTTTTTCTCTTGTGGGACGGGCTTTGAGCATCGTCCCAACATTTGATTAAAAGGACTTTTGCAAGAAGTCTTTTATGCGGACTAAAGTCCTCACTACGAACCTGCCTCTGCACAAAGAAAGAAAATTGCGTAAGGTGCGCACTGCGCACCCTACAAATAATAAATAACAAACAACAAATAACAAATGACAAATAATTACTGACTAATTAGCCAAGAAATTGCTCCTTCCACATCAGCAACCTGCTCGACATCGGCAATCGGCGGCCGCTGCACCATCACAACCGGAATTCCCAGTTCCCTCGCGGCGATAATTTTGGCATAAGTAGCAGCACCGCCGCTGTTTTTGCTAACAATTGTATCAATGTGATATTCCAGTAGCAATTGCCGTTCGTCTTCCAATGAAAAAGGCCCTCTTGCTAATAACAATTTACCGTTAGGAACCGGAGTATTTGGTGCAGGAGGGTCGATCGCCCGCATCAAAAACCACATAGCATCCAAACCCGCAAAGGCAGCCAATTCCTGCCTCCCAATGGTCAAAAACACGCGCTGAGACTGCGCTGATAAAGCCGTTGCAGCCTCAGAGTGGCTGGCGACTTCAATCCAGCGATCGCCCTCCACCATCTCCCAAGCTGGGCGCACCAGCAGCAAATAGGGGATATTGCACTCAGCAGCAGCAACCGCAGCATTGGCAGAAATCTGAGCCGCAAACGGATGAGTTGCATCAATCAACAAGTCGATCGGGCGATCGAGCAAAAACCCCACCAGCCCAGCCAGCCCACCAAACCCCCCAATTCGCACCGTACCCATTTTTGGGGTCAAAGGCTGCTTAGTGCGTCCTGCTAGCGAAGATACGACCTCAATGTCAGCGATTTGAGATGCTCTTACAGCAAGGAAAGCAGCATCCCCCGTTCCGCCCAAAATTAGCAAGCGTTTTTTCACAAAAATATCCTTAAGGGTTCTACAATCTGCGGAGGCAGGTGAGTGCCTGTGTAGTCGCGACTTAAGCCACCGAGGCTTTTCAAACATCCTCTAACAAACACTCACAATTTCGGTTAATAATGTATTCAGTAAAGTTTAAACTACCAACATCTGTCAGAAACTCAGGTCTAAAGATACTGAGCTTGGTCGCGAGAAATCACTCACAAGCTATTCTGACCAGCCTAAGTCTTCACTGACTACGTTATTTGAGTCATGACACCGGGCGAATGCGAAGCTAGTTCCCTGCTCTGTCGCTTGTGATTAAACAGTTCTAAAGTCACTCTTTACAGTGTTGCAAGCCCAACAAGCCCTTATAACATTGACCGACAAGCTAACATCACCCCGTAAGGGAGGCTCTAATCGAGCAAACATTATGCGTACAGGGTTGTAAGGTTTGAGATGGTAATTGTCCCATCGAAAGTACATTACAAAAGTACACCTAATCGAACAACTCCAAGGCGGTAATGGAAAGATTCAAAGCGGCGGTCACTGAGCGTAGTCGAATGTGTTGAAACCGCCGGGTCGTTTTCCTCTCAGGTCTAAAGACTCTGAGTTTCCCACTTACCTAGTTTTTTTATGATGCGATCGCTCTTGAGATTTTTTACAGTATTAATTTTCACCGGGTTAGTTTGCTTCGGAAATATCATGCCCGCAGCAGCACAAGTTGAGACTACAAATATTACCGATCCTCAACAGGAATTAGGAGAACTAATTCAAAAAGCTTTTGAAGCCACAAATGAAGGCAAATTTCCCAGCGCTGAAAACGTTTGGACTGAGATAATTGAAAAATTTCCCGAACAAGCCGCCGCTTGGAGCAACCGAGGCAATTCTAGAGTAAGCCAAAACAAGCTAGAAGCAGCAATTTCTGACTACGAAAAGGCAATGGAACTAGCTCCAAATGCCCCCGATCCATACTTGAATCGCGGTACAGCATTAGAAGGTTTAGGACGCTGGTCAGAAGCGATCGCCGACTACAACCACGTGCTAGAATTAGAGCCGAAAGATCCAGCAGCCTACAACAACCGAGGCAACGCCGAAGCAGGTTTAGGACAATGGAAAACAGCAATTGCCGACTACAGCAAAGCCTTTGAATTAGCGCCGGAATACGCCTTTGCGCGCGCCAACCACGCCCTCGCACTTTATCAAAATGGGCAACCGAAGGAAGCAATTCGCAATATGAAAAATATCGTCCGCAGATATCCTCAATTTGCCGACATGAGAGCCGCCCTCACCGCCTGTCTTTGGGAAGCCGGAAATCGCGGTGAAGCTGAGAGCAATTGGGTAGCCGCAGTCGGCCTCGATTCCCGCTACAAAGACCTCGATTGGGTTGCGAAAACCCGTCGCTGGCCGCCAGTTGTAGTCAGCGCCTTAGACAAATTCTTGAACTTGAAATAATCTTAAAGAAGAAGACGGCGGTTGAAACCGCGTCTACA
>JAJAYT010000188.1 GCA_026786085.1 Microcoleus sp. CAN_BIN18
CTTAGAGGATGAATGACTGCTGTTAAATCATTGAAAAATTGTGTTGAGCTATGCCTCGCATTAAAATTGAATCATCTTGTCAATGAATTTTGACAACTATTCTGGTTCAATGCCCAAAGCCCGCAACTGATTCGCTAAACGCTCGACTCGCTCTTGGGCTTGTGCAGCTTGTTCTTGGGCCTGTGCAGCTTGTTGCTGTGCTTGCAGTGCAGCTTCCTCTGGTGTAGCAACTAACTCACCGTCTGGTGTGAAATAGCGCAATTTTCTATCATGAATTCCCAGATATAATTCTAGTACCTCACTCCACAATCTACCAAATTCATTGGCAACAATAGCTTGATATTCTTGACCGATTAAACGAAAACCACTAAATTCTAAATCTTCAGGATCGAACCAAAAGTATTCGGGAGTTCTAAACCGATTTTGATATAATATCTTTTTTGCGTTGCGATCGACTCTGGCGGTAGAACTAGAGAGTAATTCTATAATTATATCGGGGTATTTACCATCTTCTTCCCAAACTACCCAGGAACGACGCGGACGTTTTTCTGTGCTTGCGATCAGAAAAAAATCCGGGCCGCGAAAATCCCGATTCCGCAATTGTTGCTGGCTGTAGTAAACCGTCAGGTTGGCTCCAATGAAAAAATCGTTGCGTCCGCGCCATTGCCATTCTAAACAGGCAACTAATAATGCTAATTGAATATAATGTAGGGAACTTTCCATTTCTGGCTCATCACTTTCAAGTTGACTGGCATCTGGCATCAATCTTGCCATTTCTTGGGCTGTAAAAACCATGACTTAATCCTCCCAATTTAGTATATCTTTTCAAGCAAATTTCCCCATAGCCTCCTAAGTTAAATTTTACCGCGCGATCGCACTTTTGAGCCATTTGATCATTTTTTCGTAACCATTTCGCAGGTTGCGCCCGTTACCTAAGTTGCAGTCCCGATTTTGGTACGCAGTAGTATCGCCATCAAAGTATCAATGGCTGCGGTACCAAAATCATTAATCATCATTCCTTCGCAGTCAGAACTTCAGTCTTTGACTTTGGCAACAAATCTAATTTCAACTCATTCATTTTTCTAGTTCGGTGATAATCGCCACGAGCAAGATGTTTTTCCAGCCAGACATACAAAACAATAAACAAGTATCGACTGCCCATTTCTTTAATTTTAAGCTTAGAAATACCAGCAGTCCGATTGTACCATCTCAGAGGAATCACATCATAGGAAAAACCCCGGACAATTGCTTTGAGGGGGAGTTCCACAGTTAAATTAAAATGATGGCTCAAAATTGGCTGTACGCCGTCAATCACTTCTCTGCGATAGATTTTAAAAGCATTGGTGACATCGTTGTAGCGCAAGCCGAAAATACTTTTGACAAACCAGTTTGCTAAGCGGTTAATTGCTAACTTGTGAATTGGATAGTCAACCACAAAGCCGCCTTTGATAAATCGGGAACCGAAAACGCAGTCGTATCCTGCTTGCAATTTACGATATCCTGCTACCAAATCCATCGGATCGTCGGAAGCATCCGCCATTACAATTGCCGCAGCATCGCCGTCAAATTCTGCTAAACCCCGGCGCACGGCAAATCCGAAACCATTGGGGGGTTGATTGTTGATGTATCTAACTGTGCCAAAAGTCTCTGATAATTCTTGACAAATATTCAGAGTTCGATCGACACTGTTGTCATTTACAATCAAAATTTCGTGCGGAATCCCTTCTAAATCGAGCGTATGGGCGATCGCCCGCACAGTACCTGCCAAACAGCCCTCCTCGTTGTGGGCTGGTATAATCACCGAAATTTTCACTTTTCATCCTCCGCGCAACTGGACAAACTGGTTGTCAACAGGATTATACACCCAAGCTTTAATTTCCGTTTGGGCGATCGGCAAATCATTACCAGAAAAACCAACCGCCCACCTCGCATTATTGTACAACTGGGATTTCAAAGTCTTAGCAATATCGGGACTATCTGAGTTTACATAAGCGTTAGCAAAAAAAGATTGTTTGTCACCGACAGATAGCAGTACGATATTCGGCTGTTTTTTATTCTGCGGGAAAACAGCCCAACCAGCAGCCTTGAAAGATTTTTGGCTGGTTTGTAGTTTGTCTAAATAGCCGTAAACTTTCTCACTATTAGAAATAAACTCCAGATTTTTAGCGAGCTTTCTCCAACCTATCTTATCGATAATTGCAGCACCTTCTCTCACCAGCCAAGTTTTTTTGCTCAGCACCCTCAAACAGCTTTCCGGCGAATTTTTGAAAAAATCGGACGTTTCCAGATAGTTAATTAACTGCAAACAATCTTGAGCACCTTGCTTGTAAATAAGTGCCGATCGCGATTGGGCGATCGCCTGCCCAGAATTAACAATAATTATCCCAATTAACAGTCCAGCCAACAGCCGATAAACAACTTTATAGTTTCGATTTTTGGTAGCAATTTTACCTCTAACAAACAATTGGGCTAGCTGAACCAAAGCAATTAATAGTAAAATCGAATTAGTCGTATACCGCGACGATTCGATCGCCTGAATCGCCCCAAATTCAGCCCTGCCAGCCGTAATAAACAAAGCCGACAAAACCGAAAATAAACCTATTGACAGCCAAGGTAAAGCCTCACGATGCTCACTAATCTTTCTCCCAAAGTGGACTGCCAAAAACAAAAATATTCCAAATATTAGCAAGCCAACGAATGCCGAAATTCCCGACAAGCGAACAATTGGCGAACCCAACAAACTCAAAAAGTAATCAATTACTACAAGGGGCTTATTCAATAATGAAATAATACTGGTTTTGCGACTGGGATGATAATCAATTGAGTAAATAGCACAAGTTGCAAAAAAAAGCAATATCCATAGAATCAATCTTTTTCTTTTTTCTGCCACATTTCCTTCTAAAGCCACTACCGCCGGAATTGCTGCTAACCAAGAAAGCAAACCTTGAGCGAGGGAAAAACTCGCAATAAAGCAGAAAACAGCAGCAATAGATATTCTAAGAGATGGCAATAATTTGTGATTTGAAAGTAGCGCATAAACCGCAGCTACAAAACACAAGTTCACCAAAAACCAAGCCAGTTGAAATCCCCACAGCCAGTTTTCATGCTGAACCAGGGAAAACAGCAAAATACAAGTTAAAATATTAGCTAAATGCCAAGAATCATCCCCAGTCTTCTTAACCTGCATCGAGGATAAGCTGTACATAGCGATAAAAGTTATTACAGCCAAACCAATGCTGAGACACAATTGATAATTAATATTCCATCGGGAAGCAAAAGCCAGAACCGCAATAATGATTTTTGGGAACACAATCCGGTGGTTGCTGTGCAAAGCCCAAAAATCGTTAAAATTTACATTCCCCGTGGCTATTTTCTCAAAAAGATTCGCCAACCTCCACTCGTCATCAATGGGAACATTAACGCTAAAATTAGCTACAAATCCAATTAATAAGAGGACAGGAAGTAGATATAGAGTAAATAATATGATTTTTTTCATGAAAGTGCGATCGCACGTATTGCCATCACTATTTTATATTAATATCGTTAAATCATTCTCATCATGTTTGTAGTGAGGAATTTAGTCCTCAGAAGGGGGAATCAGGACTAAAGTCCTTACTAATAACCGGGCTAATTAGGACTAAAGTCCTCACTACAAACCAGTCATCAAGTTTGTAGTGAGGACTTTAGTCCTCTTCAATTCTGTTAACCGAATTACTTAACAGTCTTGAACGTATCCAGTTTGCCAGTAAATCGGTTGATAAACATCTGCAAAACAGTCCGCTTGCCGATATTGATGTTAGAGCTGACGGCCATTCCCGACTGCAAGTTAACCTCCTGTTGATTTGGCTTGCCCTTGTTCAAAAGAAACTTTTGATTCTTGAGCTTAATTTTAGTTTTGAAAGCGTAGTATTTCCGCAATTCGGTAGGAGGCTCAGCATCCTTGCTAATCTCTTTTACTTCACCCTCAGCAGTCCCAAACTCCAGAGCCGGGAAAGCTTCAACATTGACATCAACAGGCACGCATTGGTATTTTGTCAAACCCAATTTCTCTCTATTAACTTCCTTCTCAGGACACACGCAGCTTTTACCTACTTCGCAGTTAATCTTTTCTCCATCTAATTGTTTGCCGTGATACTTCTCCAATTTATCGCGCTTTTGTCTCATGGCATCCAATACCAGAGCCACATTGCTGTTTTCCAGGTAAACAACTGCTTCCAGACCGTTTTCGTCATCCAAAACCTTGAGCAGCTTCTCA
Organism: Microcoleus sp. CAN_BIN18; assembly: GCA_026786085.1. Taxonomy (GTDB): domain Bacteria; phylum Cyanobacteriota; class Cyanobacteriia; order Cyanobacteriales; family Microcoleaceae; genus Microcoleus. Next base: position 4,256 of record JAJAYT010000188.1, read on the forward strand.
GTTTGCTGTGCTTCATAATAAGCTTCTTCGCAGCGTGCTGGGCGTGGTTCCCCAGGCTTCAGCACCGAGTTAATAATAGATTGGCATATCGGATCTTTCGCGATATCCAACTTAGAATTCTCCTTCTTGGAAGGTTTCAAATCGAAGATCACGCCGGATACTGGAGCCATCAGAACTTGAGTATCGCGGGTTTGCTGCGCTTTTTCTAGCTGAGCATTTACTTCAGACAGCTTTTTCAGGTTTTCGACCTTGAAACGGCTGAGCTGAGAATCGCTGGAGGCAATTTGTTTTTGGTTGTCAGCAATTTTGGTGTAAAGCTCTTTTGCCCAGGAATCCTTGGTGTTTTTCAACTGTTCTTGGGCGCGGCTGATAGACTCCTGAATGCGGGCTTGCTCTCCTTGCTGGCGCTCTACTTCAGCAGTGATTTTTTGGATGTCACCTTGACGCGCGTTAATTTCGCCTTTGCGCGTATTTATTTCACCCAAGCGCGTGTTAATTTCACCTTTGCGGGAGTTGATTTCACCTTCGCGCTGCTTGATTTGATCTTGCTGCTTGAGAACTTCGCCTTGGCCTCTGAAAACATCTTGTTCCTGTTTTTCTTTTTGCAGTTCAGCGATGGCTCCTGCCTCCACCAGGGGGCCTAGTCTACCCAAAATGGCTTGATTTGATTTCAATACTTGTTGGGATTTTGTTAGCTGTTCTTGGGCCAAATCTTTCTGAGCCAGGGATGATTTGACTTGCTCTTGCGCAGAACCTAACTGCTGTTGAGAATAATTTAATTGGTTTTGAGCAAAACCGAATTGTTGCTGTGCTACGGTCATTTGCTCGCCGGCGGCTTTCTCTGCATTCTCAGCTTGCTTTAGTTGTTTGTCCAACTCCTGAACTTGCCCTTGGGCTGCGGCGACGCGAGACAGAAATTCCGATCGATAATTAACATACAGTCCTTGCTGGGCGGCATCAAAATTTCCGCTGCTTCCCCTGTTGAGGTAGAGTTCGTCAATCAAAGCTTGCAGCACTTGATTTTGTGCCGTGAGGCTCTGTCTGTCCTTGATTGTTGATTGTAGGCTCGAAGGAATCGGGCCTTGAACTTTGCCGTTGACAACATCTTCGTAAAATTTATTTTCTTTTTCCAGGGCTTCTTTAGTTTTCTCAATCGAGGTTAAATCGGCACTGGATGCAACGGGGTTAAAAGTGAGGAGAGGCTGGCCTTTTTTTACCCGATCGCCATTTTCGACGTGAACTCTCACTACCGCACCCGTAGCAGGCGCTTGGATGTCTCTAGCACCATCTTTGAGTTCCAATTGGCCAGTAGCGGGGACAGCCTGTTCTACGCTAGCAAAATAAGCCCAAACTACACCCGAAGTGGTCATCAGCATGATCATCCACAAAAACAAGTGCGACCAAATCGCTGGTTTTTCGAGAATGACTGGTTGTTCAGAAAGTATTATGGATTTCATAGCTATTTGTTATTTTTGAATTGGGCATTGGGCATTGGGCATTGGGCATTGGGCATTGGGCATTGGGAATTACTGTTTGTCATTATTTTTTAGTGATTACCGATTACCAATAACAAATAACCGAATAACCAATACCGAATAACCAATAACCAATAACGAATAACCAATACCGACATTCATATATACAAAAAAGGAGGAGC
>JAJAYT010000189.1 GCA_026786085.1 Microcoleus sp. CAN_BIN18
CAAAGGAGATAAATCGCCCTGCACATATCCGTTCAATACTCTTCAGGATTTCAATAGCGATCGCCAACAGAATATCCAGTGCCAAAAATCTTATCAAATGGTCAACGTGCGCGGCTTGATTGCAGATTTCCCGGATTACTCACAACAGCGGGAAAAAGATCAAGATCGAGCTTCGGGAATCGAGCGACCCGATCGTGTAGATTCTTCTAGTTTTCAGCCAACTATCAACATCCATAATAATATGACTCAAGATTCTCCTAAAAACCAATTCAACGCTCCGGTATCTGGTGTTGTGGCTAACGAAAAAGCCGAAGTGACTAATAGCACATTCATTCAAACTAATAACGCCAATACTGCCGAACTGCTAAAACTGATTTCATCGATGCGCGAAACCGCCGCGCAGTTCCCCGAAGACATCCGTGAGGGCGTAATGATTGATATTGAAGATGTCGAAATTGAAGTCAATAAACCGGAGGATCAATGGAGTAAAGCCAGATTAAAGAAAAGCTTAACAGCTCTTGTCGCGTTGGCTGGTATTCTCGGCACTGGTGTGGGAGGCGCGATTGATATTGCTAATAATGCGATCGACCTTGGTGAAAAAGTCGGTATCGAAATCCAGCTACCATCGGCACGGTAAATTATATCCAGAACCCTGATTTATTAAAAAAGTCGGGGTTCTAAAACCTTTCCCCGACTCACTAATTTAGCAAGAGTGCTAGTATCTACGCAAGACTTTGGAAATCTTGAAATATAGAAATTCCAAGACATTAGGAGTTATAACTCAGTCAGGAACCTCAGCCTAAAGGCATGAGGCTTGTTAGAGAAATTTAGTGAGCTATTCTGACCAGACCCCTAGAAATAGGAGCCGATATATGGGTCAAGACACCCTGGGATGCGTGCCAGTCCCCTGCCCTGTCGTTACTCGTTAAACAGTTTTAAGGTCACTGAAACGGTGCGTGTAACCCAACAAGCCCATATATCTCGGTCGAGGCAAACATTACCCCGCAAGGGAGGCTCCATCGCGAGCAAAATACTATGCGTACAGGATTGGGAGATTTGAAACGGTAATTGTCCCGTTGAAAGTGCAACACAAAAGTACACCGAATTGACCAGTCCCAAGGCGGTAGTAAATTCAAGAATGCAAAGCCGTCCTAAAAGGACGGGGTTCCAAACCCATAATTTCAATGACAGTAGCCAATAGTTTCATGGGTGGTCTGCGGCCTTGGTTCGATCGCACTTTTGTTCATTGGCGAGGCGATTTGACAGGTGGGCTGACCGCCGCCGTGGTTGCCCTTCCTCTGGCCCTGGCGTTCGCTGTGGCCAGTGGCGTCGAACCCAAAGCAGGACTCTACACGGCAATTGTGGCAGGAACCGTGGCCGCCGTGTTTGGTGGTTCTCCGGTGCAGATTACAGGGCCCACTGGAGCGATGGCGGTAGTCCTGATTGGGATTGTTAGCAAGTATGGTATCGAGAAGGTGTGGATTGCCGGGGTAATGGCAGGAATTATTCAAGTTGCCCTGGGCGTTGCCAAACTAGGTAGACTGATCAAGTTTATTCCCTATCCAGTCACAGCAGGTTTTACCAACGGTATCGCTGTGATTATTTTTTGCGGACAGTTGAATAATTTCTTTGGGTTCCAGTTGCCCCGTAGTGAACATTTTTTACCGGGACTGTGGCAGACCTTTACTCATTGGGAAGGATTAAACTTGGAGGCAGTCGGGTTGGCAACCGTGGTGATTCTGACTAAGCTATTTTGGACTAGGATTACCACTGTCATACCGGGTTCATTGGTAGGGTTGGTGCTGGCAACGGCGATCGCCTCTTTCTTTCACCTCGATGTTCCCACCATTGGTTCTATCCCACAATCGTTGCCGATGCCCCAAGGGATTCCCCACGGTAATGATTTTAGGCTGATCCGAGAATTGATTAATCCGGCATTAGCTTTAGCCGCATTGGGCAGTATTGAATCGCTGCTATCTGCTGTGGTTGCCGATGGTATGACTGTCAGCGAGAAACACAACAGCGATCGCGAACTGATTGGTCAGGGCTTGGCAAACATTATAGTCCCATTCTTTGGCGGTATTCCAGCTACGGGAGCGATCGCCCGTACAGCCGTAAATGTGCGATCGGGCGGCAGAACCCGGTTGTCTGGAGTCATTCACGGGGCTGCACTGGCAATCATCGTTTTGACATTAGCACCTTTAGCCTCTCAAATTCCCCTGGCAGCATTGGCAGGAATTTTGATGGTGACGAGTGTACAAATGATTGAGTGGGAAGCTATCAGCTTACTGATGCGCGCAACCTACTCTGACTTCGGCGTCATGATGCTGACTTGGATGGTCACCATTCTGTTTGATTTGGTGCTGGCGGTGGAAGTCGGGCTAATTGCTGCTGGGGCGTTATTCATTAAGCGCATGAGCGAGCTCAATTTGACGAAAATCCCCGAAACAGAAGCCTTTCCACCCAATATACCCCTTGAATTGAGCAAACAAATTGCCGTTTATCGGGTTGATGGGCCTGTATTTTTTGGGGCAGCAGAGCGGTTTGTTACCTTCCTGCGGGATGAACCTGAAGTGAAGTATCTAATTTTGCGGATGCGGTACGTGCCCAATATGGACACTACTGGACTCGTGGCCTTGGAAGACATCTATGGCGATTTGAAACGACATGACTGTCGCCTTCTTTTGGCTGGCTTACAGCCTGAAGTTAAAAACTTGTTAGAACGCACCAGATTGCTGGACAAAATTGGTAAAGAAAACTGTTTCGAGACAACCGATGCAGCAATTGGCGCGTTAACTCCAACCGCAATCAGTTGTCCAGTCTCTCCTCCATCAGTTAGTCAGCCTGAAGAACTGATTCAAAGCTAAAAATGCCAGTTATGGTAGGGTGCGTCAGGGCGGAATGTTTTGATCGCAGACTAAGAATTTTTCCCCTGACGCACCCTACAGTTAGTTAGCTGAAAACCCGGTTTCTTTGGTCGGAGTGTGTGATATCAATTCCAGTTGCACCGGAATGATTTAACCGCAGAGACCGCAGAGAGCGCAGAGAAAGAGAAGAGAGAAATCTGCGTTAATCTGCGTTAATCTGCCTCTATCTGCGGTTAAAAAAAGATAATTTCTTAACCGCAGATGACAATGGATGGACGCGGATTCACGCAGATGAATAACCAAATTTTACCTGAAGTTTTTCAGTTTCCTTAAGTACGATCGCCTCAAATTCCCCACCAACTCGCGCAACTGATTCAAGTTACCCATTTCCCCGCCATACTTCCAGCGCACATAAGCCTGCGAAACCTCCTGAATCACCTCTGCTTCATCAGTTGCGTGATTAGCCCGCATCGCCTCAGCATACTCCAAAGGCGTTTGAGCTTTCTGTTTCGCAAATCCCCGACTCGCCAAATCCTTCAGCATTTCCTGATAAACCCCTTCCACAGGCGGCAACTTCCCCAGCCAGCGACGGTAGCGCCACTTGCGCCACAGTTGCCAAATTAACCAGCCAAGGAAGCCAAAGGCGATCGCGCTAATCAAACCAGTAAACAACCCCACCCAGCCCTTCGCAAACTGCCCCAAAAACCAGCCCAGAATCAAACCAATCCAGCCCAACACAAAAGCGAACACTGCATCTAACCCGCTTCTCACAGGCGTTGGTAGCCAACCGGCTATCCACTTCCAAAACGATTCCAGCGCGCTAAAAGTCTGGTTATCTTCCACCGAAGCCGGAATCAAAGGATAACCGGGAATCGGATTAAAAGCAAACCAGCCGTTTTTGGGAAAATACACTTCCGTCATCAAGAAAGCATCGGTATTTTTGACAACATACAAACCTGTAAACGGGTTGAATTCTCCCGTATCGAAACCGCCAGCCATTCGCGCCGGAATCCCGATCGACCTTAGCATGATTGTCAACACCGTCGAAAAGTGGTCTGGATATCCACCAGTCACCTTTTTGCCAGCCTGCGTGTTCTTATAACCAAACAGAAAACCCTCGACTAAATCTTCACTTTCTTCTAAATAAGGCAAAGCTTTTTCAATCTTATAATTCGGGTTTTGCTTCAAGTATTGAGCTAAATATAACGCTTTTTCGTAGGGAGAGTCGATCGCCCTTTCCGACTTTGCTACTCTGGTTCTCGCCTGCAATATTTCCTCAGTTTTCGCCCGCACTTTCTCGATGATTTCCGGCGGTACACCTAAATAGAACTTGCGAATATTTTTCGGGTAATCAGTACCAGTTTTATTCAACAAAGCCCGATCGCGAAAAGGTACATTTGAAATCACCGTATAAGTCATACCTGCCGCCAATTCTATAGGCGATCGCAAACCGCCTTCCGCATCAACTGCTACCTCTGGACTCGGAAAATAAAGTTCCTTCGGCTTGTTTAAAGCCGGAATCAAATTCGGCAATTGAGCAACAATCGTATAACTTTGAATCACCTCTTGAGTCCGAGGCGCATTCGGAAATGGATTCAGATAGAATTGATAAGACCACTTAGGTCTAGTCAGCTTAAAAGCGTCGTCATTGCGAGAAATTTCCCAACCCTGACCAGTGTATTTGTCAAAGCCTAATACTCGCCAAAAACCCGCCGCCTGCGATCGGACTCGCATCACCACTTCAGGTTTCAGAGCACCACGCAAATTTTGATTTATCCGCTGATTGAAACCGTAATAAAAAGTAGAGTCCACCTCTCCTGGCCCTGTGTCTGGTTTCTCCCCCTTCCTCCGCCAGTTCCTTTATTATTTCCGCCTCTGACATAC